>URJN01000041.1 GCA_900548125.1 uncultured Eubacteriales bacterium | reverse complement strand
GCTCAAGCCACCTCCCCGGAAACGGCCGGGCCGGCCAATGTTTCCTCCACGGTGTTGCTCCGAATAGAGTTTACAGCACCGGACACTTCCGCGCCGGCGGGTGAGCTCTTACCTCACCTTTCCACCCTTACACGTCAAGCGTGCGGTATCTCTCTGTTGCACTTTCCCTGGGGTCGCCCCCGCCGGGCGTTACCCGGCACTCTGCCCTGTGGAGCTCGGACTTTCCTCACACCTTTCGGCGCGCGGCCGCCCGGCAACCTCACAAACGGTCAATATTATAGCATATGCCCGTGCATCATGTCAAGAAATTACTTGACCAGAATGATGCGTCCGCAGTTTTCGCACTCCACATACGCGGCGCCGGTGCGGATTTTGTTCATGTCAGCCGCCGGAAGCTGCATATTGCAGCCGCCGCAGCGGTCATCGTGAATTCTGGTAATCGGCGGCGTGGAATGACGCTTAATCGCCTTGTATTTTTCAAGCAGTTCCGGATCAATGTCCTTCGCTTCCTCGGCGACCTTCTTTTTCAGCTCCTCGAGCTTGACCGCCGCATGCTTGTATTCCTCGTCGTAGATGACCTTGATGCGGTCAAACTCGGCGCGCGCCTTCGCCGCACGCACACGCACCTCGCGCTGCTGGCGATCGCGGGCTTCGGAGTCCTTGCGCATTTTGGCGAGTTCGCTCTCATATCGGGAAATGGTCGTGATCAGCTTCTGGAGAGACGCAATCTGCTTCTTCGCTTCCTCAAGATCATCGGGACGATGCGCCTCAAAGTTTGCGCTCGCTTCCGCAACAGAGCCGTTCAGACGCTCAATCTCGTCCGCCAGAGCTTCCATGCGGTCGCTCATAATCTCTACATCCGTCTCGATCTTCTTGAGCACATTCTGCTGTTCCAGCAGGAAATCGCGATGCTTGAGCAGCTCCTTGCGGTTGCTGTTGCCGCGCATCTCCTTTTCATACTGATCCAGCTCCATGTCCACCTGCTGATACTGCCACAAAAGTTCGTACTGTTCCAAAATAGGACCCTCCTCAATCTATCAACGCCCGAAAGGATTCCCCTTCAGGCAGAAAACCGTCAGATTATATTGTAACGCATCCGCCGCGTTTTGTAAAGCGGCGGCAAGCACTTCACAGACGGGGTTTTCCGTTTCGAAATGACCCGCTTCGATGACGCAGCAGCCCTTATCCACCGCGTCCAATGCTTCATGATGGCGGATTTCGCCCGTGATAAAGCAATCCGCCCCCAATGCCATAGCGTCGTCCAATTCGCTTCCGCCCGCGCCGGAGCAGCAGCCCAGCACATGCACCGGCGTATCTGCCGCACCGTAAGCGCGGACAGCCGCATGCAGCTTCTGCTGGGCTCTCGTGCAGAGCATGCCAAACGTCATGCCCTCATCCAGCTCACCCGCGCGGACAAAGCCCTCGCCGCGGACGTTCTGTGCGCCCATGACCTTCATCAGCGTATCATTCACGCCGCCCTGCGCCGCGTCCAGATTGGTGTGCGCCGCAATATGCGCAATGCCCGCCTGCGCCATATCCAGCATCAGCCGACCCTCGCGCGTTTCATCCGTCACTCGCTTAACCGCGGAAAACATAATGGGGTGATGCGTCACAATCAGCTGTGCGCCCAGTGCTTTCGCCTCGTCAACCGTCTGCTGCGTCAGGTCAAGCGCAACGACGACGCGCGTTACCTCCGCATTCTTCCTGCCAAACAGGAAACCGGGGTTATCCCATTCCTCCGCCAGCTCGTAAGGCGCGATTTGATCCACCATGTTCAGAACATCGGTCACTCTGCAAGTTTTCATACCAATCGCCTCCGCAATGATTGATAATTCCTGCCCGCCCGCGCTCAGTCTTTCCCGCGCGCGCGGCGTATCCGCTCCCGCCTGAGAGAGCATTTCCCGCACACGGACGCCTCTTTGCCAAGCGAGATAGTCCATCTGTTCCTCGCTTGTTACGCCGTCCGCACAGGTTCCCAGCAGCGCGTGACGCGCATCCGGCAACGCCGCGTCGCCCTGCCGAGCCAGCATCGTCACATAATGCCGCCCCGCTGCGCGGCAGTAGCTTTCTTTTTGAATCACAAAGCCCATCCGCGCCAGCTCTGTACGCAAAAGAGGCAAATCGACATTCGCCTGCACAATCAGCGCGGCGTTCCCGATTTGAGCGATACCCTCGCGGACGATTTTCAGAATCGTTCCCGCGCCCATGCCCAGAATCATCACCGCATGCACGGGCGTTTCCATTGCCGACAAGCCGTCCGCCACCGTCAGCCTTGCACGCGCTTCCAGCCCTCTGGAAGCGAGCAGCCGCCGCGCCTTCTCCAAGGACGGTGCGCTCACATCGCTGGCGATCATCGTCAGCCCCGGCACGCTTTCCAGCAGACTCGCCGTCAAAAAGCCATGGTCGCATCCGATATCCGCCCCTTTAGGCTGCTCTTGCCCCTCAAGTGCCTCACGCGCCATCTTTGCGGCGGCACTCAGCCGCTCATCCAGAATGATCGGATTCATGCCTTTTCTCCATGCCCATGTATATTTTGATATCGGAAAAGAATCAAATCGCCCTTCCGAACGGAAACCCTCGCCTCGTCCGCCGTGACGACATTGCTCATGCCAATCGGATAATCACTGGTCAGGGTGTAATCCGAAATCGGATAGAAGCACCCTTCAATGCTCACGCCTTCCGCCTCTCCAAGCGGCAAAAGGGAGATGGTTTCCCCTTTCATTCCGCGCAGAACGGTTTCACCATCGACGCGCCAAATCTCCGCGTCCTCCGAAAGGATACGCGCCTTGGCTCCCTGACGATGGGCGCGGACAAGCAGCATGACATTGGCAATCGCGTGATCGAGCCGCCCGCCCAACGCGCCAAGAAATGTGATATCCGTTGCGCCGCGCTTTAAAGCCACGTCCAGCGCATCGACGCCGTCCGTGTCATCCTTGATGCAGTTGAGCTTTCTTTCTTCCAGCTTTCCTTCATATTTGGCAAGGATATCCGGCTCAATGGAGTCCATATCGCCGATAAGCAGATTCGGCTCAACGCCCGCCGCGTCAAACGCTTCCAAGCCCCTGTCCGCCGCAATTGTCAAATCGGCTTCTTCCGCACATGTGCGGAGCAGCTCTTTTTTCGGTGCATCCCCGCCAAGCACAATCAGCGTCCGCACGGTTTACGCCTCCGCGCACGCAAGCACTTCGCGCACAACCGCCTTCGGATCATCCGCACGGAAGAGTCCCGTGCCCATGACCAGCACATCCGCGCCGGCTCGAACGACCTTCTCCGCGTTTTCGCGCTTTACGCCGCCATCCACCTCGATGAGGATATCACGACCGGATTTTTCAATCATGGCTTTCAGTTCGGGAATTTTCGCAACGCAGTCCTCCCGCAGGCTCTGTCCGCCGAATCCCGGCTCAACCGTCATCACCAGTACCAAATCGCACAGCGGAAGCAGCGGCTCAATCGCCTGAACAGGCGTACCGGGCTTGATGCTGATGCCCGCCTTGATGCCCTGCGCAGCGATTGCGCGAAGCATCGTTTCCGCATCATCATCCGCTTCAACGTGTACGGTGATGAGATCCGCGCCCGCCTTGGCATAGGTTTCGATATACTTCATCGGCTCAGACAGCATCAGATGAACGTCCAGAAACAGCTTGGTCTGCTTGCGCATCGCGCTGACAAAATCCGGTCCAAAGCTGATATTCGGCACAAAATGACCATCCATGTGGTCAAGATGCAGCCAGCCGATGCCCAGCTCCTCTACGCGGCGAATTTCTTCCCCCAGACACATCAGGTTTGCACCCAGCACGGAGGGCGATATCTCAATCTTTCTTTCGCTCATTATTCGTAACGTCCTTTCCAATTTTCCCGAACCTGCGCAAGCAGTTCGCGATATCGCTGCCAGCGTTCCGCGCCAAGCTCTCCCGCGTCTACCGCGGCATGCACGGCGCATCCCGGTTCCCTGTCGTGCAGGCACGGCTGAAAGCGGCATTCACCAGCCAGCGCATTATATTCCGGATAAAGCTGGGCAAAATCCTGCGGGTCAATCCCCGGTTCAAGCTCAAGCAGACTGAATCCCGGCGTATCCAGCACGAACATGCCGTCCACAGCCATCATCTCGGCTCGGCGCGTCGTATGCCGACCGCGCTCGGTCTTTCGGCTCAAGCCGCCGGTTTCCAAACCCAGATCAAACAGCGCATTGAGCAGTGAGCTTTTGCCGACGGCGGATTGCCCCGCAAGGCAGGTGACCTTGCCGCGCATCGCTTCACGCAGTTCGGCAACGCCCTCGCCCGTGTGTGCGCTGACGCTGAACACGCGCAGCTGTGTGCCGACATATTCCTTGCGAATTTCCTGCACCAGTTCATCGCCCAAATCAATCTTGTTGACACAGATTGCGGGAATCATGCCGCCCTTTTCCGCGCGCAGAATCAGCTTGTCGCAAAGCAGCATGTCCGGCTGAGGCACGCTCGCGACAACCAGCATCAGCATATCGACATTGGCGACGCTGGGTCTTTCCATCGCGCTTCTGCGCGGCAGGATTTCCTCCAGCCAGCCGTCCTCCTCACCCTGACCGGGCGTAAAGCGAACGCGGTCGCCGACCATCGGCGTCATCTTCTGATGGCGCAGTTTCTTTTGAGCGCGCAGGGTATATTCCTGCCCATCCTCATCGCAAAGCACGGTGTAAAAGCTGCCGATGCCCCGCAGGATACTTCCCGTCATGCAAACTCCTTACTGCAATACAGCCGTCGCTTCGCTCTTGAAATTTCCATCAAGATAAAGCCGCCACGTCCGCACGCCGCTCGTTTCGCTTCTGAGCGTCACATTGATTTCCAGCGTGCCTTCCTCCGTATGCTTCGCCGCATACATATCATTTTCCTGACCGTTTTCATCAACCAGCGTCACGCGAACCGTCACGCCGTCCTCCGGCACATCGACCCGCACGGTCACGTTCGCCGTATACCGCCGCTTATCATAGTGTCCGACCGTCATATCGACAACGCTGCCGGGCAGAACCTCCGTAAACTTCTCGACCGATTGCCCCAGCACCACGCCGTCCTGCCTTGCCGTTTCCACATTTTCATAGGTAATCGTTCCGCGGGTCAAGCCCACCGACGTCATGCGCTCCTCTGCTTCCTCTTCGCGCTGACCGACCAGCTCCGGAACGATGACTCGTCCGCCCGATACAGTCAGCGTGACCGCCGCACCCGGCAGTGCGCTTGCGCCCGCCTCCGGCGATTGAGCCAGAACAGCTCCACGCATTTTCTCGCTCGGTACAATCAAAACATCGCCGGCAGTCAATCCCTGCCCCGTCAAAACATTGAGGGCTTCCTCCTGCTGCATGTTGACCACGCGCGGCACGAGCAGCAGACCGCTTCCTCTGGATATCGTCGCGCGAACCCGCGTGCCTTTGCTGACCTCCGCGTTGGCTTTCGGATTCTGCTCACAGACATATCCCTCTGCCGCATCGCTGAACGCATAGCCCAGTTCCAGCGTCAGTCCCGCGTTGCTGACCATCTTTTCCGCCGTCGCCGCGTCCAGCCCCATCAAATCCGGCATGCGCGATGTAATGAACATCGAACGATACAGCCGCAGCCCCGCGACGGCAATGAGCGCAATCAGCACCAGCACGATAAACAGCGTAACCAGCTTGGCAGGTATGCCGCGCGAATGCTGCTTATTCCTGATTTTTTTGACCACCTCGCGCGGTGCTTCTTCGATTGCAAGATGATGCTCCATAAATTCGCCGTCCGGATGGCGAAGTGCCCTGCGCAGGTCGCGCGCCATCGCATCCGCACTCTGATAACGCTCCTGCGGCAGCTTTTTGAGCGATCTGCGGACGATCATCGCAACGGCAGGGCTGACCTTTGCCTGCTGCTCGACGGGCTTGGGTTCCTCCATCAGGTGCATCATGGCAACCGACACGGCGGTTTCGCCCTCAAACGGCACATGCCCCGTCAGCATCTCATAGAGAATGACGCCCACGGAATACAAATCGCTCGCGGCTGTCGCTTTCATACCCTTCGCCTGCTCCGGCGAAAAGTAATGCACTGAGCCCATGACATTTCCGTCGGTCGTCAGGGTTTTCGTGTCCGCCATGCCCGCGATGCCGAAGTCGCCGACCTTGATTTGCCCCGAACGCGATATCATCACATTCTGAGGCTTTACGTCCCTGTGAATGATACCCCTCTGATGGGCATGTCCCAGTGCCGCAAGGATTTGAAGCGTATAGCGCACCGCATCCTCCTGCGGGATGCTTCCTGATTGATTGATCAGCTCCTTGAGCGTCTGACCATCCACGTACTCCATGGCAATATACGATACGCCGCCCACATCGCCCGCGTCAATCATGTTGACGACATTGGGATGTCCCAGCTTTCGGCAGACTTCCGCCTCGCGCTTAAAGCGTTCCTTATATTCCGGATCTTCTTCATACTCCTCGCGCAGAACCTTGAACGCGACCGTCTGGTGCGTTTTCAGGTCAAACGCGCGATAGACAATCGCCATACCGCCGCGGCCGATGACATCTTCTACGCGGAAACGGCGGCTGATGATTTTGCCAATCAGTCTCGTTTCCACGCCGCGCCCTCCTCGCCTGTGCAGAGAATCAGCGTCACATTGTCGCTGCCGCCCGCATCCAATGCCATAGCAAGCAGCTGATCCGCCGCGTCTTCTATGTCGTTTTCAAGAAGCACACGCTCGATTTCGTCATCGGAAACCATACCCGTCAGTCCATCCGTGCAAAGCAGAAAACGATCCGTCGGCAGATAATCCGCCGCCAGCAGGTCGGGCGTATTGTCGCCCTCCGTCCCCAGCGCACGGGTGATGATATTGCGGCGCGGATGCACCCGTGCTTCCTCTTTCGTAATCAATCCCGCGCGGACAAACTCGCCGACCAGAGAATGATCCTCCGTAATCTGCTCCAGCTTATTTTCGCGCAGACGATAAATGCGGCTGTCGCCGACATGCGCAATATACATGTACCTGTCCGCGCGCCACATCACCGAAAGCGTCGTACCCATGCCCGAACATTCCTCATGCCCCTTTGCATGCGCAAGAATCTTTTTGTGCGCGGAGAGAACGGCTTTTTTCAGCAGCTCAATGCTCGGCTTCTTCCGCTGAGCCGCCATATGCGCAACCGCATCAATCGCCATCGCGCTGGCGACTTCGCCCGCCAAATGTCCACCCATGCCGTCCGCAACAGCAAACACGCCGCGCTTCTCGTCAAACCACGCCGCGTCTTCATTCTGCTTGCGCTTTTTGCCGATATCGGTGCGCATCGTCGCCGCCATGCCGTTCACTCCCCGTCATTATTATTCAGCCGTTGTTTCGCTTTCTTCCTGATTATCCCGAATATAGCGTCTGCGGAGCTGTCCGCACGCGCCCTCGATATCGTCGCCCATCTCGCGGCGGCGGGTCACGGAGATGCCCTTCTGCTCAAGCATGTGCTTGAACGCATCCACCTCGCGCTCGGTCACGCCGGTCAGACCGCGCTCCGGCACACTGTTGAGCGGAATCAGATTGACGTGGCACTGCATGCCGCGCAGTCTGCCCGCCAGCTCAACCGCCTGCGCGGGATCGGCGTTCACGCCATGCACCAGCGCATATTCAAAGATAACGCGGCGTCCCGTCTTTTCGATATAATATCGGCACGCGGCAAGCACATCGTCCATGCTGTATTTACGCGCAACGGGCATCAGCTTTTTGCGCACTTCATCATTGGGCGCATGCAGCGACAGGGACAGGGTCACCGGCAGATCTTCCTCCGCAAAGCGGCGCATATTCTCCACCAATCCGCAGGTCGAGAGTGACACACTGCGCATGCCGATGCACAGCCCGCCCTCCATCCGCAGAATGCGAAGGAACTTGACCACATTGTCATAGTTATCCAGAGGTTCACCGCTGCCCATCAGCACGATGTTACCCACCTTTTGTTCCTGCGGCGCGAGAACACCGTTGGCGCAGACAATCTGCCCCAGCATTTCTGCCGGAGTCAGGCTTCTGGCGCAGCCATCCAGCGTGGACGCGCAGAAGGCACAGCCCATCCTGCATCCGACCTGCGTGGACAGGCAGAGCGTGTTGCCGTATTTATAACGCATCAGCACGCCCTCAATCACGTTGCCGTCCGTCAGGCGGTACAGCAGCTTGATTGTTCCATCCAGCTTGGATTCAATCGTTTCCAGCACAGCGACCGGATTCGCAATGCAGGTTTCATCAAGCTGCTCACGGAGTGCCTTGGGCAGATTGCTCATCTTCTCAAACGGCACGCCCTGATGCAGCCACGAAAACACCTGCTTAGCGCGGAACGCGGGCTGTCCCATCGTTTTGAAATATGCGCCCAGCTCGTCCGGCGTAAAGCCGAGGAGCTGTGTCTTTTCTGCGTTCGTCATGCCTTCACCCTGCGCAGACGGCAGACATAGAAGCCGTCCGTTCCATCTCTGTGCGCAAACATCTGAAGACCGTATTCGCCCTCATGCGCCGCCAGCTTTTCCGGAAGCTCAGAGCCCATGCGCCAGACCTCGTATTCCGGATGACGCGCAAGGAACAGCTTGATCTGCTCCTCATTCTCCTGCGGGAGGATGGAGCAAGTGGAATAGACCAGCGTTCCGCCGACCTTGACCATCGGCGCGACCGCGTCGAGAATCGCCGCCTGCGTCAAGCACAGGGACTGCACGCCCTCAGCCGTCACGCGGTACTTGACGTCCGGCTTTTCGGTCATGACGCCCGTACCGGAGCAGGGCGCGTCGATCAGCGCGGCATCCAGCGTCATCGCCATATCCTCACGCGGAACAGAAGCATCCTTGACCGCGGGGCGGACGTTTTCCAGCTTCAGTCGATTCGCCGTGCCGCGAATCAGCTCGACGCGGTGCGCATGGGTATCCCAAGCGTAAACGCGACCGGTATCGTTCATCATTTCGCTCAGCACAGCGGTCTTTCCGCCCGGCGCAGCGCAGGCATCCAGCACGGTTTGACCCGGCTTCGCGCCGACCATGCGCGCGGCAAGAACGGAGCTTTCGCCCTGAATCGTAAACAGACCGTTCTGGAATGCGCGCATGCGGGTCATATCGCCCGCGCCATGCACCTTATAAACGCCTTCCAGTGCGCCCGGCTCGAAATCCAGCTCGTCATCAGCGAACAGACTGCGCAGACGCGCGTCGTCACAGCGCAGATAATTCACGCGAACCGTCACCGTGCGGTCCTTCGGGCGGTAACGCAGAATCTCCATCGCATCATGCTCGCCATACGCATTGACCAGCATCTCACAGAGTGCTTCCGGTGCGCTGAACATGATGGACAGGTATTTCACCGCGTCATCCTGCGGCTTGGGCCAGACGACGTCGTTCTTGCCGCGAATCATGTTGCGCAGAACGCCGTTGACCAGACCGGTCAAGGCTTCGAGTCCCATCGCGCGGGTCAGGCTGACGGATTCATCCACCGCCGCCATATCCGGCACACGGTCAAGATAGAACAGCTGATACGCGCCCATGCGCAGAATCTCGCGGACGGTCTGCTCAATTTCCTTTTCACCCTCAAGGAACTGGTCGATGCGCCAGTCGAGCGTGATGCGGTTTTCCAGCGTACCGTAGACGAGCTGCGTTACAAAAGCGCGGTCGCGGCGCGGCAGAT
This sequence comes from uncultured Eubacteriales bacterium, assembly GCA_900548125.1. Lineage (GTDB taxonomy): Bacteria > Bacillota > Clostridia > Christensenellales > Aristaeellaceae > Ventricola. The sequence goes on along the minus strand of URJN01000041.1, from coordinate 1,957 downwards.
TCGCCTGCGCCAGACGCTTATCCAGCGCGAGAGACGCATAGGCATCCGAGCGGCTGACATCCAGCAGGGTTTCCAGCGCGACACGGCGCGGCGCAAGGTTCACGGGACGCGGTGCTCTGCGCTCAGTCGTGCGCGGCGCGCGCGGCGCAAAGGAACGCTTCTCGCCAAACGAAGGCTTGTCTCCGCGCGGAGCAAAGCCGCGCTTTTCACCGAACGACGGTCGGTTTTCACGCGGAGCGTATGGCTTTCTTTCTCCGAACGCAGGTCTGTCCCCACGGGGCGCAAAGTCACGCTTTTCGCCATACGCCGGTCTGTCGCCGCGCGGGGCAAATTCCTTCTTCTCGCCAAATCGCTTTTCGCCATACGCAGGCTTATCCCCACGCGGCGCATAACCGCGCTTCTCACCATATGCGGGTCTGTCGCCGCGGGGCGCAAAGCTCTTCTTCTCGCCATGCGCGGGCTTATCCCCACGCGGGGCAAAGCCGCGCTTCTCGCCATACGCGGGCTTATCGCCGCGGGGCTTTCTGTCCATATTCTTGCTGCCGCTGCGGAAACCGCCGTCACGTCCTCTGTTGTCTGCCATAATTTACTCTTTCGCCTTTCCCAGACACATACCGGTCTGCAATTCATGCCCGCGCAGGTAATCCTTTGCATTCATGCGCTTTGCGCCGGGCATCTGTATCGCGCACAATTCCAAATCATCGTCGCCGCAGGAAACGATAAGCCCCGTCTTGGCATCTGCCCGAATGATTTCTCCGGGCTGCCCGCTTGGGGCGGTGTGAAGCGGCTTCACCTCAAAAATCTTCATCACGCCGTCGTCCGCCGTCGTGAACGCGCCGGGCCACGGCGTCGTTCCGCGGACAAGGCAGTCAATCTCTCTGGCATTTCTGCTCCAGTCAATCCGACCGGTTTCCTTATCGAGCTTCGGCTCATAGGTGGCTTCGTCCGGATTTTGCGGCGTGCGCTGCAATGTGCCCGCCTCCAGCTCGCGAAGCGTCTTGATGAGCAGCTGTGCGCCCAGCTCGGAAAGTCTGTCGCTCAGCTCGCCCGCGGTTTCCGTTTCGCCAATCGGCGTTTCCGCCTTGAGCAGCATATCGCCGGTATCCATGCCCTTATCGGTATACATGGTGGTGATGCCGGTCGTCTTTTCGCCCATCATCACGCACCAGTTAATCGGTGCGCTGCCGCGGTGACGCGGAAGGAGCGAAGCATGGACGTTAATCGTGCCCATCGGCGGAATATCCAGAATTTCCTGAGAGAGCAGCTGACCGAACGCCGCCGTTACGCACAAATCCGGCGCAAGACCGCGCAGGGCTTTAACGCCTTCCTCACGCTTGATGCGCTCGGGCTGAAAGACCGGAATATCCGCCGCAAGCGCCGTCTCCTTCACCGGACAAGCGGCGAGCTTATGCCCGCGCCCCTTGGGTCTGTCCGGCTGGCAAAAGACGCCGACCACGTCATAGCCGTTGTCAATCAGCGCGCGCAGGGACGGAACGGCAAAATCCGGCGTACCCATGAACACGATTCTCACGCCTTGCTGTCCTCCGTTTCTTCGTCCTGCGGATCATCCTCGTCAAACAGCTCGCGGGACATGATATCCACGTAGAGCTGTCCATCCAGATGGTCGGTCTCGTGCATGATGCAGCGGGCAAGCAGTTCCTCTGCTTCAATCTCATACCATTCGCCGTTTCGATCCTGAAAACGGGCGCGTACCTTCATCGGGCGCTTGACCATGCCGCGGCGTCCCGGCACGGACAGACAACCCTCCGGTCCATCCTGCTCGCCCTCGGTCTCAATGATTTCGGGATTGATCATTTCAATCAGCCCGTCGCCGCAGTCCATCACGACCACGCGGCGCAATACCGCGACCTGCGGCGCAGCGTTTCCGGAAATCTGAATATTCTTGTAGTCACCCACATTCCAGTAGGTTGCGCCGGTTCCTGCATCGGACACAGAC
>URJN01000040.1 GCA_900548125.1 uncultured Eubacteriales bacterium | reverse complement strand
TTCTCCCCCTTCGGGGGAGAATAGCTTTTTGTCTACAGTCTGCATAGCGGTCTTTGTTATTTCGCTTCCTGTTTTTGGAGCGTGAGGAAGAGCAGACCGTCGCCGCTGGCGATTTGCGTATGAGAGAGCGTATACACGCCCTCGGCGCACAGCCGCAGAATGGCGACGCGAATCAGCGAGGAAAGCAGCTGGTCCAGACGCATATAGCTGCTGTCGCTGCTTTTGCGCAGAAGCAGGGAAGAGCCGTATATCGCAAAGATTTCGTATCGGTAGCGGCTTTCGAGCTTTTCGATGAATCGGTCGGCAAGCTGCGGTGTGCGGAAGGAATAATATTCCATCAGGCGTTCGATTTCGTCGAGATCCGCAAAGAGCTGACGGACGCAGGCGTCCGAGCGGTGCGCGGCGAGCAGCGCGAGAATACGTTCGCGGTCGCTGCAAATTTCGGTTTGAGCAATCAAGGGCAGACCTCCCCATCGTTTAATCTGATGGGAGAATATGAGCGGGTCGGATGAAATAGAACCGCAGCACGAAAAAAAGATGAAGCTACAAAGTCTGCATACATCCAGAAAAAGTGGATAAAGAAATCTGTATGGGATTTAATGCGTTCTTTCATATTTAGAGCGTCAAAAACGGCTCGGAGCGGTTGACAATCCACCGCGCCATGATTAAAATAAACTTTATCAAAGAACTGTTTGTGCGGCCGCTGCTGCCGATGGTTCGGGAGTAGCCTGCTTCCGCATTGCGGGGGTGGGCTGCTTTGTTGGGTATCAGGATGAATGGAGGATTTACATGTTCATCGTCTATTTTGCGCTGTGGGTCATCCTAAACGGAAAGTGGACCACGGAAATCGGCGTATTTGGTCTGGTTTTCGCCGGCGTGCTGTATGCGTTCTGCTGCCGATTTACGGGGTACAGCTTCAGGAAGGAAATGCGGTTTATCCGCAGAGTTCCGTCTGCCATCCGTTACGGCGCGATGCTGCTGTGCGAAATTTTTAAAGCGAATGTCACGGTCATCAAGATGATTCTTGACAAGAACTTTGAGCCGAAGCCGCAGCTCGTCCGTTTTGACAGCGGGCTGCTGGAGCTGCGCCACCGCGTCGTGCTGGCGGATTCCATCACGCTGACGCCGGGTACGATTACCTGTCAGCTGGAGGGCGACCGTTATCTGGTGCATTGTCTGGATGAGTCGCTGGTGAGCGGGCTGGACGACGGCGCCTTTGTGAACGCGCTTTCCCGAATGGAGGAAAAGCAGAAGTTCATGGCGGACTCCGTGACCGGAGAGGCGGCCGATGCGCGGGTTGAGGAAGCGCATTTGAATGCTGAAAAGCCGCAGACAGAAGAGAGCATGCAGGAGGAGAACCATGAGCATTGACTTTGGCTATGAGGTGCTGTGCATCGCGTCCATGACGGTGCTGGTCGTGCTGGCACTGGTGTGCCTTGTCCGCTGCATTATGGGACCGCGCATCTCTGACCGCGTTATGGCGGTCAATATGATCGGCACGCTGACCATCATCATGGTCGTTGTGTTTACCGTCTACCTGAAGGAAGCGTATCTGGCGGATATCGCGCTGATTTACGCTATGATCAGCTTCCTGTCCGTCGTCGTGCTGTGCAAGGTCTATACGGGCATCTATCGCGAGAGCAAGCATGAGCAGGAAAAGCTCAGCCATGCGCACATCGAAAACCCGGTCGAGGATTTTGCGGGACAAGAGAAAGCGGGTGAGCAGTGATGGCAGTCGTTCGTCTGATTCTGACGGCAGCGTTCATGGTGCTCGGTCTGTTTGTCTGCTGCGTGGGCGTTTACGGCGTGTTCAAGCTCAAGTACGCCGCGAACCGCATGCACGCCGCCGCGCTCAACGACACGATGGGCATCAGCCTGTGTCTGGTCGGTTTGGCAATCAGCGCGCCGGATGTCTTTACGGCGCTGAAAATTCTGCTGGTGGTGGTTTTCCTGTGGCTTGCGTCGCCGGTTGCCAGCCATCTGCTCTGCCGCTTGGAGGTTGAAACCAACGAGCAGCGCGGAGAATACATGAACGTACACGAGCAGACGCTTGCTCAGGAGCGCGCGCAGGCGGCTCAGGCTGAGGAAAGCGAAGAAGCACGCGGCGGGGAGGAGGAACAGGCATGACCTTTGTCACACAGCTGATGCTGCTGTTTTTGATTGTCTGTGCGATTGCCGTCTGCCTGACGCGCAATCTGCTGACCAGCGTCATCATCTATATGGGCTATTCGATGATTATGTCCATCATCTGGATTACGCTCGAATCGCCTGACCTGGCGATTACGGAGGCGGCGGTCGGCGCGGGCATTACGAGCCTGCTGTTCTTCCTGACGCTCAAGAAGATTCACGCCATCGACGCACGCAACGAGGTGCGCCGTGCGCACGAGCAGGCGCAGAAGGAAAAGAACGGAGGTGCTGACGATGGCAACGCCTGAATGGTTTGGCAAGCTCAAGCACCGCATGGCGGAAATCGTTGAAATCGAGAACGACGTACTCGAACGCGACATGGTGCGTTCGCAGGAGGTCGAATCCGAAAAAGGCGAGACGGAAGAAGATATGTATCGCCGCATCCGCCTCGAACAGGAAAAGCAGGAGGAGGAGGAAATCGCCAAGCGACTGCATGAATGGAACAGCCGCAACGTTTCCAAGGTCTCCCGCGGCGTATACTGTGCGCTGTGTGTGCTGATCTGCATGACGATGATTGCGCTGCTGATGTATACGGTGACGACCCTGCCGAGCTTCGGCAGTCCGGATCACCCCATCAACAACGAGGTTTCCGCCCGCTATATCGAAAAGGGCTTGCAGGAGACCGGAGCGGTCAACATCGTGACCGGCATGATTCTTGACTATCGTGCGTTCGATACGCTGGGCGAATCGACGGTGCTGTTTACGGCGGCGATGGTCGTGCTGTTCCTGCTGCGCCTGGATTCGGGAAGCGAAAAATACAGCCAGCTGGCGCGCAGCATGAAGGAAGCGCCGCACGCGGATAACTTCTACGAGCCGCGCCACGACGCCATCCTTCAGATGACCGCCAAAATCCTGACGCCGATCGTCATCCTGCTGGGCATATACGTCGTGCTGAACGGACACCTTTCGCCGGGCGGCGGCTTCTCCGGCGGCGCCATCATGGGCGCTGGCTTGATTATCTACGTCACGGCGTTCGGCTTTGCGGATATCCGCCGGTTCTTCACCTACAAGACGTATCAGCGGGTCGTGCTGTGTGCGCTGCTGACATACGCGGCGAGCAAGTGCTATTCGTTCTATACCGGTGCGAACGGCATCCACAGCATCATTCCGCTGGGTACGCCGGGCGCGATTCTCTCCAGCGGACTGATCCTGGTGCTGAACATCTGCGTCGGCTTCATCGTCACCTGCACGATGTATGCGTTCTACGCGGTGTTCCGGAAAGGAGAAGTGTAAGATGCTCAGTAAACTGCTGACCAACTACGAGGAAACGGCTGCCGTAATCCTTTTCTGCATCGGCTTTTCGACCATGCTGCTCAACAAGAATCTGCTCAAGAAGATTATCGGCATGGATATCATGGATACCGCCGTTTACCTTTTCCTCGCCTCTCAGGGCTATATCAAGGGGCGCACGGTTCCCATCGTCGTGGACGGCATTCAGTCCGTCGAGGCGTACATCAACCCGATTCCCGCGGGACTTGTTCTGACGGGCATCGTCGTTTCGGTCAGCGTATCGGCGTTGATGCTGGCGCTCTGCATACGCTTGTATTACCGCTATAACACGCTGAACCTTGACGAAATCATTGCCCTTGCGGGAAAGGAGGAGGTATAACGTGCAATTCGTTCAAAACTTCCCCTTCTTCTGCATTCTGCTGACGCTGATGGGCGCGGTCGCCAGCTCTGTGATGAACAGCAGGATGGCGCGCCGGACGACGCTGTTCCTCATCCTTGCGGATCTGGCGATGAATGTCAGCGTGATGATCTACACCTTGCAGACGGGCGACAGCTACGCCTACAAGATGGGTCACTTCCCCGCGCCGTGGGGCAATGAGATTCGCGTCGGCGTATTGGAAACGGTTTCGCTGACGGTGTTCCTGCTGGTCATTCTGTTCGCTTTCCTCGGCGGCATGCGCAAATCCGAGAAGGAGATTGAGCCGACCAAGTACAATATTTATTGTATCCTGACGGATTTGGTGATGCTCTCCCTGATTGCGCTGGTTTATACCAACGATATGTTCACCGCCTTCGTCTTTATCGAAATCAACACGCTGGCGGCGGCGGGACTGGTCATGATGCGTCAGGGCGGACGTGCGCTGGTTGCGGGCGTTCGCTATATGATGATGAACCTGCTCGGTTCGAGCCTGTTCCTCATCGGCTGCGTCATTCTCTACACCATCACCGGTCACCTGCTGATGGTCAATATCCACGAGAGCGTCGCGGCATTGGCGGCGACGGGTCAGTACCATGTGCCGCTGACGGTCGTGGTCAGCCTCATCAGCGTGGGTCTGGCGATGAAGTGTGCGCTGTTCCCGTTTGACAAGTGGCTGCCCGCGGCGTATTCCAACAGCACGCCGACCGGCTCTGCAATGCTTTCGAGCATCGTGTCCAAGGGATACATCTTCCTGCTCATCAAGGTTTATGTCCGCGTCATCGGCTTTGACGTCATTCGTTCGCTGGGCATCTGCGATGTGCTGTTCATCTTCGGCGCAATCGGCATGATTGCCGGCTCCATCAACGCGACGCGCGCCAAGACGACGCGCATGATGGTCGCCTATTCTTCCGTTGCGCAGATTGGCTATATCTTCGCGGCGCTGGGACTGGGGAGCGAGCTGGGCGTGATGTGCGCACTGTGGCACACGCTGGCGCACTCGGCGACCAAGTCCATGCTGTTTATTTCCGCGCATACGCTGGATCACGCATCCGGCGATACGCATCTGCGCAAGGATCTTCGCGGCGCGTTCTACCGCAGCCCGCTTGCGGCGGCGGCGTTTACGCTGGGCGCGGTCAATCTGGTCGGCGTTCCGCTGCTGAGCGTGTTCATCACCAAGGTGGCGATGGCGCAGGCGGCGATTCAAATCGGTGGGCGGCATACGGTCATCGCGCTCTGCGCACTGGCGATTTCCACGCTGCTCAACGCGAAGTATTTCTTAGGCACGACGATGCAGATGTACATTCCGGATCACGAGCATCCCGAACGCAACGCGAAAGTGAAAATCAACTTCTACGCGGCGCTTGGACTCATCGGTTTTATCGCGCTGAATCTCACACTCAGTTTCTTCGCACAGGGTATCTTTGGGGCGCTGCTGGATGGCCTCGCCCGATTTGCATAAGACGAGGAGGAAAAAACCGTGAACATTCTTTTGATTCTGGCGATTTTCTGGCCTGCGCTTGCCGGACTCGCCATCTTCCTGACGCCTTCCCTGAAGGAAAACAAAAAGCTGCGCGGGCAGGCTGTCAGCGCGGCACTGGGCATTGAGCTGCTGCTGACGATTGTCATGTGCTTCGGCAAGGGCACGCAGATGGTGCTGCTGAACATGACCCCGACGCTTCGCATCGAAATGAACGTCGATGTCATCGGCTGCATCTTCTCCGTGCTGATGAGCACGATGTGGCTGCTTTCCAGCGTATTCGCGCGCGAATACATGGGGCATGACGACAACGAGCGTCTCTATCAGGTGTTCTACATGTGCGTGCTGTCCGCGCTGATTGGTCAGTGCTATGCAGGCTCGATGGTCACGCTGTATGTGTTCTACGAGCTGATGACACTGCTGTCCGTGCCGATGGTCGTTCACGAGCGCACGCCGCAGGCGGTCGCCGCGGGCATCAAGTACCTCGTGTACTCCATCTTCGGCGCGATGCTCGGTCTGCTGGGCATCTTCTTCTTCAGCAACTATCTCGGAACGGTGACGTTCGTGCCGGGCGGCGTGGAGACCGCGGCGAGCGCACCGAGCGGACTGCTGCTGATTACGTTCCTGGTCATCATCGGCTTCGGCACCAAGGCGGGCATGTTCCCGATGCACGGCTGGCTGCCGACGGCGCACCCGGTTGCTCCGGCTCCGGCTTCCGCCGTGCTTTCCGGCGTCATCACCAAGGCGGGCGTGCTGGCGGTGCTGCGCGTGATCTACTATCTGGTCGGCGCGGACGTGCTGCGCGGCACCTGGGTGCAGAAGGGCTTCATGACCCTGACGCTCATCACGGTGTTCATGGGCTCGATGCTGGCGTATCGCGAGACCCTGCTCAAGAAGCGCCTTGCCTATTCGACGGTTTCTCAGGTCAGCTATGTGCTGTTCGGTCTGGCGTGCATGGTGCCGGCCGCGTTTGAAGGCGCGATCCTGCATGTCGTGGCGCACTCGGTCATCAAGGATGCGCTGTTCCTCTGCGCCGGCGCGATTATCCATCAGACCGGCAAGATTTACGTCCGCGACCTGCGCGGCATCGGCAAGGAAATGCCGATTACGACCTGGTGCTGGACGATCGCTTCTCTGGGCTTGATCGGCATTCCGCCGACCGGCGGCTTTGTCAGCAAATGGCAGCTGGCGACCGGCTCTCTGGAAACCGGTCTGGCGGGCTTTGACGTCATTGGACCGATCATCCTGATCGTATCCGCGCTGCTGACGGCGGCTTATCTGCTTCCGGTGACGATCAACGGCTTCTTCCCGGGCAGCGACTATGATTATTCCACGCTGACCAACAAAGAGGGCAGCAAGCTGATGACCGTCCCGATGATCCTTCTGGCTGCGGGTGTGGTGCTTACCGGCATTTTCGCTCAGCCGCTCATCAACGTGATTATGACTGCGGCGGCATCGATTCTATAAGGAGAAACGAACATGTTGAGCCTTGCGGTTTTTCTTCCCATTGTTTGCGGGTTAGCCATGTTTGCGTGCCGCGGCATGACGCATCGGGCGCGTCAGGTGCTGACAGAGGGCGTGACGCTGGTCACGTCGCTGCTGGTGCTTTTCTGCCTGATGAACAAACGGGGCGTGGCGTATACGCCGCTGTACCTGCTGCCGAAACTGCCGATCAGCTTCTGCATCGACGGCGTGGGCAGCGTGTTCGCGGCAATCGTTGCGTTCCTGTGGCCGTTGGCGACGCTGTATGGTTTTGAATATATGGAGCATGAAGGCGGGGAGAACCACTTCTTCGCGCTTTACACCATGACCTACGGCGTGACGCTGGGCATTGCCACGGCGGCGAACGTCCTGACCCTGTATCTGTTTTATGAATTCCTGACCCTCTGCACCCTGCCGCTGGTCATGCACGGCACGAGCAAGGCGTCCGTCCGTGCGGGCTACACCTATATGATGTATTCCTTCTTCGGCGCGGCGCTGGCGTTTGTCGGCGTGATGCTGATTATCGGCTTTGGCGACGGCGGCGCGTTCGTGATGGGCGGCGTGATGAGCGAGGCGGCGGCAGAGCATCCGCTGATGGTTCAGATCGGTTACCTCTGCGCGTTCCTCGGCTTCGGCGTCAAGGCGGCTGTCTTCCCGTTCCATGTGTGGCTGCCGGAAGCGTCCGTTGCGCCGACGCCGGTTACGGCGCTGCTGCACGCGGTTGCGGTCGTCAAGAGCGGTGTGTTCGCCATCATTCGCGTGACGTACTTCAGCTTCGGCGCACAGGTGATGCGCGGCACGACGGCGCAGGCGATTGCCCTGCTGCTGGCGAGCGCAACCATCGTCTACGGCTCGACGATGGCGGTCAAGGAGCATCATTTCAAGCGCCGTCTGGCGTATTCGACGGTATCCAATCTGTCTTATATCCTGCTGGCGGCGTGCCTGATGACGCAGAGCGGTCTGACTGCCGCGCTGGCGCATATGCTCTTCCATGCCCTGATTAAGATTACGCTGTTCTTCTGCGCAGGCGCGGTGCTGGTCAAGACCGAGCGCACGCAGATTGAGGATCTGCGCGGCTTGGCGAAGGTGATGCCGTTCACCTGCGCGACGTATACCATCGGCGCGATTTCGCTGATGGGTACGCCGTTGCTTCCGGGCTTCGTGAGCAAATGGCTCATCGGTTCGGCTGCCATCGAAACGGGCACGACGCTGGGCATGATCGGCGTGGCGGCTCTTCTGATTTCCGCCGTGCTGACCGCCATCTACCTGATGGGACCGGCGATGTCGATGTATTTCCGCCCGCTGGAGGGCATGGAGCCGACGGCAAAATGCGACCCCGGCATGCGCATGAAGCTGCCGTTTGCGGTTCTGGCGGCTGCCATCGTGCTGTGCGGTCTGTTCTCTGACCCGATTATCACGCTGCTGGCGAAGCTTTCTGCCGGCGTGATGTGAGAAAGGGGGAAAACGAGATGTTGTTCTTTCTTGTGTTTTTCCCGATGATAGTGGCGTTTTGCAGCTATCTGGTCGGACGTAAAAATAAGGCGCTGCGCGACAGAGTGGTGCAGCTCTGCTGTCTGGCGGAGTTTGCGGTTGCCGCGGGCGCGATGGGGCTTGTCGTCGCGGGCAGGGAGCTTTCCGCCGCGATTCCCGGCTTCTGCGGTTTCGGGCTGAGCTTCCAACTGGACGGCTTCCGTGCGCTGTATGCGCTGGTGGCGGGCGTAATGTGGCTGATGACGTCGCTGCTTTCCGGCGATTACTTCGCCCATCACTATCGCAACCGCAACCGCTACTACTTCTTTTTCCTGCTGACGCAGGGCGCGACGGTCGGCGTTTTCCTGTCCGCGGATCTGTTTACGACGTTCGTGTTCTTTGAGATCATGTCCTTTACGTCGTATACATGGGTTGCGCACGATGAAACGCCCGGCGCGATGCGTGCGGCGGAAACCTATCTGGCAGTCGCCATCATCGGCGGCATGGTCATGCTGATGGGTCTGTTCCTGCTCTGGCATGAGCTGGGAACGCTGACGATTTCCGAATTGTATGCCGCGGCTGCCGCCTGCCCGAATAAGGGCGTGATCTGGGCGGCGAGCATCTGCATCCTGTTTGGCTTCGGCGCGAAGGCGGGCATGTTCCCGCTGCATATCTGGCTGCCGAAGGCGCACCCGGTTGCGCCCGCTCCGGCGTCCGCGCTGCTCTCCGGCATCCTGACGAAATCCGGTATCTTTGGCATTATCGCCGTATCGGCGAACATCTTCCGGGCAAGCACGGCGTGGGGCAACCTCATCCTCGTGCTGGGACTGATTACGATGCTCGGCGGCGCGATTCTGGCGGTGTTCTCCGTCAACCTCAAGCGCACGCTGGCATGCTCCTCGATGAGCCAAATCGGTTTTATCCTGACGGGCATCGCCATGGGCTGCCTGCTGGGCGAAGAGAACGCGCTTGCCGCACGCGGTGCGCTGCTCTACATGGTCAACCACTCGCTCTTCAAGCTCATCCTGTTTATGGCTGCCGGTGTGGTTTACATGAACCTGCACAAGCTGAATCTGAACGATGTGCGCGGATTCGGACGCAAAAAGCCCATTCTGCATTTTGCGTTCCTGATGGGCGCATTCGGTCTGATGGGCGTGCCGGGCTTCTCGGGCTATGTATCCAAGACGCTCATCCACGAGGGCATCGTGGAGTATGCCGAGCTGCTTGCGGAGGAAGGCATGGGCGCGCTGTCGGTGCTTTACCGCGGCGCGGAATGGATTTACCTGTTCTCCGGCGGTCTGACCGGCGCGTACATGATTAAGCTCTACATCTGCCTGTTCTGGGAAAAGCACCCGACGCAGCAGATTGCCTATGAAGCGAAAAAGCCGTATATGGGCAAGCTCTCTGCGCTGGCGTTGTTCCTGAGCGCGGCGATTGTTCCGGTTCTGGGTATGACGCCGAACCTGACGATGGACGGCATTGCGGATGTTGCGGGCGGCTTCCTGCATGCGGCGGCACCTGCGCACGCGGTGCATTATTTCTCGCTGACGAACCTGAAGGGTGCGTGCATATCGCTGGTCATCGGTCTGGTCGTCTATCTGGTCTTTATCCGTCCGGTGCTGATGAAGAAGGAAAGCGGTGTGCGGGAGTACATCGACCTCTGGCCCAGCTGGCTGGATATCGAAGACCGCATCTATCGTCCGGCAATCAACGGTTTGCTCGACATCGGCGGCAAGGTTGCGGGTCTTGGAAGCGAAATGACGTTGGAAACCTATATCTATCGTCCGCTCATTCGTGCGCTGACGCTCATCGGCGCGGCGGTGTTCGGTGTTCTCGGCGGTCTGACGGACTTTATCGCCGACCTGATTTCGCGCAAGATTCTTTCCGCGAGAAAGAAAAAGGCACCGACCTCTGTCGGCAACGTCATCACCCGCACGATTGGCGGCATGCTGGACAGCATGGCGGAAGGACTCAACCACACGGTGCTGCGCGGTCATCAGATTGAGCATCACGCGCTCGGACGCATCTCCGGCGCGTGGGACGGCTTGATGGACGCCATCAGCCAGATGAGCCATACCATGAGCTATGGTTTGCTGCTTTTCGGCTTGGGACTCTGCGTGACGCTGCTGTATCTGATGTTCTATTGAGCAGTCGGGCAGGGGGCGTTCCCTCTGATGAGCTGACGGCAAATAAACAAGTAAAATAAAGCACCCTCCTGTTGTAGAATTGAGGAAATCAAAACTACGGCAGGAGGGTTTTTGATGTTCGGAATAGGACTGGACAAATCAGAAGTGTGCGGCGGGTAAAAGCGTCAGATGACGAACTGCTCCATATAACGCTTGCTCAGACGCAGGGAGTCAAGAATCCGCTCTTTGCTGCCCTCAAACGCCTTGTCCTCGACCTCGATGCAGGTATATCCGTCATAGCCGATATCGGTCAGCGCGGAAACATACTTGCCCCAATCCACGTCGCCGAGACCGGGCAGCTTCGGGCTCATGAAATCGAGCGGATAAGCCATCACGCCGAATTCATGCAGCTTTTCGGGGAAGAGCTTGATGTCCTTAAAGTGGACATGGTAAATCCGATCCTTAAACTCATAAAGCGGCTTCAAATAATCAATCTGCTGCCAGACGAAATGGGAAGGATCGTAGTTGATGCCGAGGTTTTTAGAGGGCAGAATTTCAAAAACCCTGCGCCAAATCGGCGGCGTGGTCATGAGGTTCTGACCGCCCGGCCACTGATCCTCGCCAAACAGCATGGGGCAGTTTTCGATGGCAATCTTTACGCCCAGCTCCTCAGCCAGCGCGATGATAGGAGGCCAAACTTCCTTGACAAGCTCCAGATTCTGCTCGACGGATTTCGTCTGGTCGCGGCCGATGAACGTCGTGACCATGTTGACCCCCAGCTTGTGGCTGGCGCGAATCACGTTTTTCAAATGCTCAACGACGCAGGCGCGCTTTTCGAGGTTGCCGTCCAGCGTGTTGGGATAGTAGGCGAGGGAAGAAATTTCGACCTTGCGCTCCCTGCAGTAATTCAGGATGTAAGCCGCCTTTTCGTCGCTCAGGCTGTCCACATCGATATGGCTGACACCCGCATAACGGCGCTCCGCTTTGCCCTGCGGCCAGCAGGCGACCTCCACGCAGGAAAAGCCCATTTCGCTTGCCGTATCGATCATTTCTTCAAAGGTCCAGCCGTCCAGAATGGCGCTGACAAAACCCAGTTTCATTGTATATTCCTCCTTGTTTTTGAATGACGAATGCGTTTTTTCGAACGTTTATGCTGCGATTATTATAGCATGCGGACGCATAAAAGAAAACAACTAATGAAGAGAATGTAAGATTTTTGACGG
>URJN01000039.1 GCA_900548125.1 uncultured Eubacteriales bacterium | reverse complement strand
CCGCGCAGGAGGTCGTTTATGATCCTTCATCTGGGCGACGACGTCAGCGTACACAGCGCAGACATCGTTGCCATCATTGATTTAACTCAGAGCCAGAGTGCCGTTACCGGCGCGATGCTTGCGGAAATCCGCCGTCAGAACCGCATCCTTGCCCGTAAGGGGATTGCCGCCAAAAGCGCGGTCATCTGCGCGGGCGCGAGGCACGCAGGCGGCATGACGGAAAACGCGCGCGTTTACCTCTCGCCGATATCAACAGCGACCCTTGCACAGCGCGCGCACGAGCGCGCCTATCCCGAAGCCGATTTCCTCACGGAAGGCGAGGGAGAAACCGAGCAGCCCGACGGCGCGGACTGCTGAGCGCAGAAACGAGGAGATTAAATGGAAAATCAGGAAAATCAGCTCAACCAGCAGGAACAGCTGGATCAGATTGAGCGTCCGGACGGGGCTTATGACGAGAACCAAATTCAGGTTCTTGAAGGTCTTGAAGCCGTCCGCAAACGCCCGGGCATGTATATCGGCTCAACGGACGAGCGCGGTCTGCATCATCTGGTATACGAAATCGTCGATAACGCGGTGGATGAAGCACTGGCGGGCTTCTGCACCGAAATCATCATTACGCTGCATAAAGACGGCTCCTGCTCCGTTCAGGACAACGGACGCGGCTTTCCGGTCGGCATTCATCCCAAGATTGGGCGCCCGGCTGTCGAGGTCTGCCTGACCATCCTGCATGCGGGCGGCAAGTTCGGCGGCGGAGGATACAAGGTATCCGGCGGTCTGCATGGCGTGGGCGCGTCGGTCGTCAACGCGCTGTCCCGCCATATGCAGGTCAACGTCTATCAGGACGGCAAAATCTACCAGCAGGAATATGAGCGCGGCAAGGTGCTGTATGACCTGAAGGTCGTCGGCGAGACCGACCGCACCGGCACGACCATCCGCTTCTGGCCCGATGTCAAGAATGAATACGACCCGAACGGAATCTTTGAAACGGGCGAATTCCAGTATGACGTGCTGAAGACCCGCTTCCGCGAGATGGCGTTCCTCAACCGCGGCATCCGCATCGTCTTCCGCGATGAGCGTCCGGAGGAGCCGAAGGAGAGCGTATTCCACTACGAGGGCGGCATCAGCGAGTTCGTCAAGTTCATCAACAAGAGCAAGGAAGTTCTCTTTCCGGAACCAATCTATATCAGCGGTCTGGTCGGCACGACGAGCGTTGAGGTCGCCATGCAGTATAACGATACGTATTCCGAGAACATCTTTGCGTTCGTCAACAACATCCACACGCCGGACGGCGGCACGCATTTGGCGGGCTTCAACATGGCATTGACCCGCGTCATCAACGATTACGGCAGGAAGCATAATATCCTCAAGGCGAACGATACCAACCTCTCCGGCGAGGATACGCGCGAAGGCTTGGCGGCAATCGTTTCCGTCAAGCTGGAGGATCCGCAGTTCGAAAGCCAGACCAAGTCCAAGCTGGGCAACAGCGAAGTGCGAACCATCGTCAACTCGCTGGTCGGCAAGCAGCTTGCGGACTATCTGGAGGAGAACCCGCAGGTCGCCAAGCTTATCCTCGACCGCTGCCTTGCCGCGTCCCGCGCGCGCGAGGCGGCACGCAAGGCGCGTGACCTGACCCGCCGCAAGACGGTTTTGGAGAGCGCAAGTCTGCCGGGCAAGCTCGCGGACTGCTCCGAGCGCGACCCGGGCAAATGCGAAATCTTCCTCGTCGAGGGCGATTCCGCAGGCGGCAGCGCCAAGATGGGACGCGACCGCCACTTCCAGGCGATCCTGCCCCTGCGCGGCAAGATCCTGAACGTCGAAAAGACGCGCCTTGACCGCGTCCTCGCCAACGAGGAAATCAAGGCGATGATTACGGCGTTCGGCTGCGGCGTCGGCGATGAGTTTGATATCTCGAAGCTGCGCTATGACCGCATCGTCTGCATGACGGATGCCGATGTTGACGGAAGCCACATCCGCATCCTGATGCTCACGTTCTTCTATCGCTACATGCGCCCGCTCATCGAGCAGGGACATGTTTACGCCGCTCAGCCGCCGCTGTACAAGGTGACGTATCAAAAGACGGAACGCTACTGCTACTCCGATGCGGAGCTTGACAAGGTGATGACCGAAATCGGGCGCGAAAAGAAGCCGGACGTTCAGCGTTACAAAGGCTTGGGCGAAATGAGCGCCGAGCAGCTCTGGACGACGACGATGAATCCGGAGACGCGCACCATGCTGCGCGTTACCGTTGAGGATGCCATCGCTGCGGACGAAATCATGAGCCTGCTGATGGGCGAAAAGGTTGAGCCGCGCCGTGAATTCATCGAGCAGAACAGCAAGCTCGTGCTGGATTTGGATATATAAGAGTGACGTTGGGCTGCCGCCCAAACCCGCCTGAGGGACGAGTCCCTCAGACTCCCTTCTTCCGCTTCGCGGCAGGGTGAATCTGACGCGGAGCGATCAATAAGGGCAGGGTTTGGGGCAAAGCCCCGACGTTCCCGAGAAAGGGGAAACTAAGTTGGATTTTAAAGATAACCTCCCCGGCAATACGACCGACCTTGAGCGCATCCGCCCGATTGACCTTGAGCATGAGATGAAGAAATCCTTTATCTCTTACGCCATGGCGGTCATCATCACCCGTGCGCTGCCGGACGTGCGCGACGGTCTGAAGCCGGTTCATCGCCGCATCCTTTACTCGATGCACGAGTTGGGCGTTACGCCGGATAAGCCGTATCGTAAGTGTGCGCGTATCGTCGGCGACGTTCTGGGTAAATATCACCCGCACGGTGATTCCTCCGTCTACGGCGCTCTGGTGCGTCTGGGACAGGACTTCGCGACCCGTTATCCGCTCGTGGACGGACAGGGCAACTTCGGCTCTGTGGACGGCGACGGCGCGGCTGCCATGCGTTATACGGAAGCGCGCATGAGCAAAATCAACATGGAGATGCTCGCCGACATCGACAAGGAGACGGTGGATTTCTCCCCGAACTTCGACGAAACGCTGATGCAGCCGAATGTGCTGCCGAGCCGTTTTCCGAATCTGCTGGTCAACGGTTCTTCCGGCATCGCCGTCGGCATGGCGACCAACATTCCGCCGCATAACCTCGGCGAGGTCATCGACGGCGTTGTCAAGCTGATTGACAATCCGGATGTGACCACGCAGGAATTGATGGAGTGCATCAAGGGTCCGGATTTCCCGACCGGCGGCATCATTTTGGGTCGCAAGGGCATTTACGATACCTATGCTACCGGACGCGGGCGCATCGTGACCCGCGCCAAGACCGAGGTGGAGCCGATGCCCAACGGACGCCAGCGCATCGTCGTGACGGAGATTCCGTACATGGTGAATAAGTCCGTGCTGGTTGCGAAGATTGCCGAGCTTGTCCACGACAAGCGGCTGGAGGGCATCAGCGATATCCGCGACGAGAGCGACCGCGAGGGCATGCGCATCGTTATCGAGCTCAAGCGCGACGTCAATTCCGCCGTCGTGCTGAACTACCTGTATAAGCACACGCAGATGCAGGAAGCGTTTGGCGCAATCATGCTGGCACTGGTGGATGGCGAACCGAAGATTCTCAGCCTGCATCAGATGCTCTACCATTACCTTGAGCATCAGAAGGACGTCATCGTGCGCCGCACGCGCTACGACCTCGATAAAGCTGAAGCCCGTGCGCACATCTTGGAAGGCTTGCTCATCGCGCTGGATAATATCGATGAAATCGTCCGCATCATCCGCAACAGCCCGAATACCGCCGAAGCCAAGACACAGCTCATGGAACGCTTTGCGCTCTCTGACAAGCAGGCGCAGGCGATTCTGGATATGCGCCTTGCCCGCCTGACCGGACTGGAGCGCGAGCGTTTGCAGGAAGAATACGCCGAGCTGCAAAAGACGATTGCGTATCTTCGTGCCGTGCTGGCGGATGAGAAGATGGTGCTGGGCATTATCCGCGAGGAGATTCTGGCGATCAAAGCCAAGTATGCCGACGAACGCCGCACGCAGATCAGCATGATGGACGGCGAGATCGATCCGGAGGATCTCATTCAGGAGGACAGCGTCGTCGTGACGCTGACGCACTTTGGCTATGTCAAGCGCATCCCGCGTGCGACCTATCGCAGCCAGAACCGCGGCGGCAAGGGCATCATCGGCATGACGACCCGCGAGGAGGACTACGCCGAGCAGATGCTGGTCACCTCCACGCATGACGAGATCATGTTCTTCACCAACCGCGGACGCGTATACAGCATGAAGGGATACGAGATTCCGGAGGCAGGGCGCACTGCTCGCGGCACCGCCATTGTCAACCTGCTCCAGCTCACGGGCGGGGAGAAGGTGACGGCGATGATTCCGCTGCCGCGCCAGAGCGAGGGCAAGTATCTGGTCATGGCGACGAAGGGCGGCTTGATTAAGAAAACCGCGCTGGATGAATTCGCCAACCTGCGCAAGGCGGGCTTGATTGCCATCGTCCTGCGCGAGGAGGACGAGCTGATTGGCGTTGAGCTGACGGACGAAACGGATGAGCTGATGCTCGCGACCCGCATGGGTCAGGCGATTCGCTTCAGCGAAACGGACATCCGCGCCATGGGACGCAACTCGATGGGCGTCAAGAGCATCGACCTTGCCGAGAACGACGAAGTCATCTCGGTTGCCCGCGTGGAAGAAGGCAAGCAGGTGCTTGCCATCACGCAGAACGGCTACGGCAAGCGCACGGACATTTCCGAATTCCGTTTGCAGAGCCGCGGCGGCAAGGGCATCATGGCGATGCGCCTGACGGACAAGACGGGTCTGATGGCGGCTCAGCTGCTCGTGCATGAGGATGAGGACATCATGCTCATCACGGACGACGGCACCATCATCCGCATGCCGGTCAACGGTATTTCCACCATCGGGCGCGTATCTCAGGGTGTGCGCGTGATGCGTGTGGAGGACGAGAGCCGCATTGTCTGCGTAACGGCGACGGAGCGCGACGAGGATGAATCCGGTGAGGAAGCCGGAGAGGACAGCAACGTGATGGAGCCGGTCGAGCAGGACTCGCTGGACATGGACGTGGGCGAGCAGAACTCCGAAAACCAGCCGGAAGAAACCGACGAATAAGCACGAAATCATAAAGAGATAAAAAGGGAGGCTGTCACGCGAAAAGGGCTGGACAGTCTCTCTTTTTTTGCGGGGGAACGGGAGGACAATGGGGTTGCCGCCCCAAACCCCGTCTCCGCTTCGCGGCGGCTTGAACAGGGTTTAGCATCAGCTATCGCGAAGCGATAGCGTAGTGAGGGTCAAGGGAACAATGTTCCCTTGTGGGGTTTGGGGCAAAGCCCCAACGTTCCTCGCGTTTCTTCGCCTTCGCTTCGCGGCTGGATGCAGGGTTGGCGGAATCAGGAACGCTTCGCTCCCTGATTCTTGCTTTTTGAATCGCTTCGCGATTGGGGTTACGGGGGGTTACGATAGGGCTGCCGCCCTAAGACCTGCCTGAGGAACTTCGTCCCTCAGACTCCCATCTTCGCTTCGCGGCGGCTTAAACAGGTTTAGAAAAGGAAGAAACATGGACAATCAAAAGAAAGGGCTTCTTGTATTCCTTGCGGTGACGGGCGTGAGCATTGCCGGTCCGATGGTCAAGTGGTCGATGTCCTGTGGTGCATCGCCCGTGATGGTTGCCTTTGGGCGCATGGCACTCAGCTTTCTGCTTTTGCTGATTCCCGCGCTCAAAAGCGGCGAATTGCAGGCTGTCGTTCATGCGCCGCGAAAACAGGTCGTGCTGGCTTGTGCATCGGGCTTCCTGCTTGCGATGCACTACACCTGCTGGATGACATCGCTCAGCTTTGCTTCGACGTTTGTTTCTACGGCGTTGGTATGCACGCAGCCGCTCTTTGTCGCGGCGCTTTCCGGCGTGCTGCTGCATGAGCCGATTAAGCGCGAAGCCGTGCCGGGCGCGGTGGTCGCGGTCGTCGGCGCGGCGGCAATTGGCTTGCTTTCCATGGGCGGCGAGCAGGGCAGTCTGCTTGGCGACGCGCTTGCGCTCATCGGTGCGATGTTTATCGCGGGACACTGGCTGACCAGCCGTGCGGCGCGGCGCGATTTACCCGCGCTGGGCTTTATGACGTTCGTTTACGGTGTTACGGCGGCTTGCCTGCTGCTGATTTCGCCGTTTGCGGGCGGTCTGCGGGTGACGGGCGAATCGCTCTACGGCATTATCGTGCTTGCCGTCGCCTGCACGCTGGGCGGACACGCGCTGATGACGTATCTTCTTGGCTTTGTCAGCGCGGACGTCGTGTCCTTTGCACTGCTTGCCGAGCCGATTGGCGCGGCGTTTTGGGCGTTACTGCTCTTCCACGAAAAGGTGACGATGCCGCTGATGGTCGGCGGTCTGACGGTCATCATCGGTTTGATGCTGTACACCTATGGAGAAATGAAGGCGGGAAAGCGATAACCCTTGCCTTTTCTGGGCGTTTTTGCTATCATATAGCGGTATAAACAGAAAGAAACGCGGACGGTGATCCGTGGAAAAGAGGAATATCTATGGCAAATCAGAATGTGCTTGATCTGCGCGATGTCGCCGCAAAAGGCGCGGAGCTGGAAGGTCAGAGTGTGACGGTGGAGGGCTGGGTTCGCAACCACCGCAAGCAGAAGAGCATCGGCTTCATCGAGTTCTTTGACGGAACGGTGCTTGCCCCGATGCAGATTGTCTACGACGATCAGGTGAAGGACTTTGCCGCTGTGCAGGCGATTCGCAACGGTGCCGCCGTTCGCGCGACCGGCAAGCTCGTTCCCGGACGCAACGGCGCGCTTGAAATGCAGGCGGCGGAAATCATCCTTGAGGGTGACTGCACCGAGGATTACCCGCTCCAGCCCAAGCGCCACACGCTTGAATTCCTGCGCGATATCGCGTATCTGCGTCCGCGCACGCGCCTGTTCCAGGCGGTCTTCCGCGTTCGCTCGATTGCGGCGCAGGCGGTTCACAATTACTTCCAAAACCGCGGCTATGTCTATGTGCATACCCCGCTCATCACCGCCAACGACGCCGAGGGCGCGGGCAACACCTTCACCGTCACCAATCAGGAGATGGGCAAGCCGTACAAGGCGGAGAATGATTTCTTCGGCAAGGCGACTGCGCTGGCTGTGACCGGTCAGCTGGAAGCGGAAACCTATGCGCTGGCGTACAAGCGCGTATACACCTTCGGACCGACCTTCCGCGCCGAAAACTCCAACACCAAGACGCATGCGGCGGAATTCTGGATGATTGAGCCGGAAATCTGCTTCTGCGACCTGAACGGGCTGATGGACATCGAGGAAGACTTCCTCAAGTCTGTCGTGCAGGAAGTGCTGGATAAGGCGATGCCGGAGCTTGAGTTCCTCCAGAGCTATGCCAAGAGCAACCTGATCGAGAAGCTCCAGACGCTTACCCAGTCCCATGTTGCGCGGGTCACGCATGCGGAGGCGATTGATATCCTCCAGCACGCGACGCATCCGTTCGAGCATCCGGCGGTGCAGGGCGAGGATCTGTTCAAGGAGCATGAGAAGTATCTGACGGAGGAGCATTTCAAATCTCCGGTGTTTGTTTACGACTGGCCCAAGGAAATCAAGGCGTTCTACATGTATCAGAACGACGACGGAAAGACGGTTCGCGGCGTCGATCTGCTCGTGCCGGGTTCCGGCGAGTTGATGGGCGGCAGCGAGCGCGAAACGCGCCTTGACCTGCTAACCGGACGCATGGACGAGCTGAACATTTCCAAGGATCAGATGGACTGGTATGTGAACCTGCGCCGCTTCGGTGGATGCACGCACTCCGGTTTTGGCATGGGCTTCGAGCGGCTCATCATGTATTTGACGGATATCGAGAACATCCGCGATGTCATCCCGTATCCGCGCACACCGGGCAACTGCGAGTTCTAAGAAGGACGTTTTGGGTTTTCCCGTTCCATTGCCCGCTTTGCGGACGACGGGGAGAGAAAACGATATATGCTCAAAACTGGCTTTTTTGCCCGAAGGTTTCCAAAGGGCGATGCACCCGTAAACGCTCGGAAAGCCCTTTGGTCATACCCGCAGGCACGAAATCCTTTGAAGTAAGAAAGATTGTTCCATGATAGATGAGAGATTTGTAAGAACGGAGTTCATCTTCGGTGAGGACGGCATGCGGAGGCTTGCCGATGCGCATGTCGCCGTATTCGGCGTCGGCGGCGTCGGCGGTCACTGCGTGCAGGCGTTGGCGAGAGCCGGCGTCGGGCATATCACCGTCATCGACGACGATGTGGTCAGCGTGACGAACATCAACCGTCAGGCGGTCGCGATGGATTCGACCATCGGACAGGCAAAGGTGCAGGTCATCGCCGCGCAGGTTCGGGATATCAATCCCGACTGCGAGGTGACGCCGCTGCGCATGTTCTATACGCCGGAAACGGCAGAAGCGATTGACCTGACGCAGTTTGATGCCGTGGCGGATTGCATCGACACGGTGAAGGCGAAAATCGAGCTGATTGTGCGTGCGCAGGAAAACGGCGTCTATGCCATCAGTGCGATGGGCGCGGGCAACAAGCTCGATCCGACACGCTTTCAGGTCGCCGATATCGCCAAAACCAGCGTCTGTCCGCTTTGCCGCGTGATGCGCACCCAGCTGAAAAAGCGGGGCATTGCGCATCATCGCGTCGTGTTTTCCACCGAAGAACCGTTGAAAATTGTTGCCGACGAGAGCAACGGACGCCATGCGCCCGGAAGCGTCAGCTTTGTGCCGCCGGTTGTCGGGATGATTATGGCGGGCGAAATCATTAAGACGATTGCAAGGGGGGAAGCATAATGCCGAGCGGAAATGCTGCCGCTGCACGCGAAGAGGTCGAGCTGTCTTTCAAGCGGTATATCCTTGAAAAGACGGAGGATTTTGAGCGCGAGCCGATGGCGGATTTGTATCGCGTGAACCTGCTTGGGCAGATGCTTGACCGATATGACGCGCTGAGAGACAAGGGAATGAACGAGGAAGCGGCTTTGCAGCGGACGCAGGACGATTTCGCGGATATCCCCAGACGGATGCGCCGAGAGGGCTTTGAGGAGCTGAATGCGCCGACGAGCAGCGGACGCTGGGAGCAGCTGACGGAGGACGAAGCCGCTGCCTATGTCAAGCAGAGCAGCGACTATCAGCACAGGGTGGCGATGGGCGCGGCACTTTGCAGCGCATGCGTCGCGCCGTTGATGGCGTTCACCGGTCTGGCGGCGATGATCAGCTATACGATGGAAAGCGTAGGCGGGACGATTGGTCTGGTCGGCATGTTCGCGATGATCGGCTTGGGCGTATACAGCTTGACGACGGCGAAGAAGCCGAAGAATCGGGCGAAGATACGTAGCCATGAGTTCTCCATCAGCTCGCGCCTGCGCAAAAAGCTGCTGATGCTCAAGGAAGCGGCGGACGAAAAGACGCGCCGCAGGCGCGGCAAGGGTATTGCGCTTTTGGCGACCTGCGTCGTGCCGATCTTTATCGGCGCGGCGCTGGACGGTGTGCTGAATCTGAATAGCAGCGATCCGTTTGCTATCCTCGGCGTCGCCGCAATGTTCCTGATGATTGGCTTGGGCGTATACGACGTTACCGCCGCATCCGGAGAAAAGAAACCCCTGAGTGAACTTTTAAACGACGATTAAGGACGCTTTGCGCTTTGCCGCAAACTCCGGCAGGGGCTTAAAGCCCCTGCACCCCTGCTTCGTTTTGCTTTGCAAAACGGGAGGGGAAAGATAGTTTAGAGTCTCTTTATCGCGAAGCGATAAAGAAGTGGGAAGTGCAGGAACCTCAGGTTCCTGCCGAGGTTTGGGGCAGCGCCCCAACGCCCCCGCCCCGTCCCCGCGCCTGCGCGTGTACAGCGCTCTGCGTAGAAAGGAAAAGATTTATGCCATCACCCGTAACGTTTGACCTTATCAAAAAGGACGCGAAGACCCATGCCCGCCGAGGCGTCGTTCATACGCCGCACGGCGACATCCAGACCCCGATTTTCATGCCCGTCGGCACACAGGCAACGGTCAAGGGCATGACCCCGCGCGAGCTGAACGAAGTCGGTTCGCAGATTATCCTCTCCAACACCTACCACCTGCATATCCGCCCCGGCGAGGAGCTGATCCGCGAGGCGGGCGGGCTGCACAAGTTCATGAGCTGGGACAAGCCGATTCTGACGGATTCCGGCGGATTCCAGGTCTTTTCACTCGCAAGTCTGCGCAAAATCAAGGAAGAAGGCGTTCATTTCCGCAGCCATCTGGACGGAAGCAAGATGTTCATCGGTCCGGAAACCAGCATGGCGATTCAGGAAGCACTGGGCAGCGATATCGCCATGGCGTTTGACGTCTGTTCGCCGTACCCCTGCGACCATAAGACGGCGCAGGAAGCCATGCTCCGCACGCACCGCTGGGCACAGCGATGCAAGGACTACCACACCCGCGAGGATCAGGCGGTCTTTGGCATTGTGCAGGGTGCGTTCTATGAGGATTTGCGCATTGAGAGCGCGAAGGTGCTTGCCGATATGGATTTCCCGGGCTACGGCATCGGCGGTCTGTCCGTCGGCGAACCGAAGCCGATCATGTACGATATGCTCGACGCACTGATGCCGTATATGCCGACGAACAAGCCTCGCTATCTGATGGGCGTCGGCAGCCCGGATTGTCTGGTCGAGGGTGTATACCGCGGCGTGGATATGTTCGACTGCGTGCTGGCGACGCGCATCGCCCGCAACGGAACCTGCTTCACCGATCAGGGACGACTGGTCATCCGCAACGCGCAGTATGCGCATGACTTTGGTCCGCTGGAGGAAGGCTGCGACTGCTATGCCTGCCGCAACTTCTCCCGCGCCTATATCCGCCACCTCATCAAGGCAGGCGAAATCACGGGCGGACGGCTGGCGACGATTCACAATCTCCGCTATCTGCTCCGCTTGATGGAGCGCATCCGCAAGGCGATTGAAGAAGACCGCTTTGAGGAATTCCGCCGCGATTTCTTCAACCACTATGACACGAGCCGCAATTTCTAAGCGGGCTGAGCCCGCCTTCACTTCCGCCGAAGTTCGCCATGCACCAAAGTCTTGCTTACGCGGGCGATTTTACGCAATTTCCAATACGTTAAAAAAGCGGGCGGGAGAATTCCAGAAGATATCGGGTTAAGAAATTCCCCGTGTATGTTGCAGGAAAAAGGAAAACAAGCTATAATAATGGAGTTGCCCTGTATTGAATTTTGAAAGGATGTGTATTCCCATGAATTACGCTCTGATGAATCTGCTGGCGGATGCCGCTCAGACCACCGCGACGACCGACGCTGCCGCGGCGACCGAAATGAGCGCGGGCGCGACCTTTATCGCTTACGCCGTGCAGCTCCTGCCGATGATCCTGGTTTTCGTCGTGTTCTACTTTGTCCTCATCCGCCCGCAGCGCAAGAAGGACAAGGAAGCCAAGGCGATGCTCGACAACCTGAAGGTTGGCGACCGCATCTGCACCATCGGCGGTATCTACGGCACCATCGTCAAGATCAAGGACGACGTGCTGACCGTTGAAGTCGGCGAGCAGAAGACCCAGCTGGTCTTTGCGCGCTGGGCAATCCGCAACGTTGAGCAGCTCTCCGTGACCAACGATTCTGAGCAGCTCATCTAATCACGCATGATGAACACCGCTCTGTCATAGGTTTGACTATGGCAGGGCGGTTTTTTTATGTGGATGAGTTTTTTTGTAGCGCCGCGACGCGAAGAACGGCTGAAGGAC
>URJN01000038.1 GCA_900548125.1 uncultured Eubacteriales bacterium | reverse complement strand
CTCCAGCCTCGTCGGCACTGCCATTCCGATGATTTTCAAAAAAATCCACGTTGACCCTGCGGTCGCTTCCGGTCCGCTGATTACGACGGTCAACGACCTCGTCGCGGTCATCGCCTACTACGGTCTGGCTTATATCCTTTTCTTCCAAATCTTGCATATTGCGTAAAAAATGCTGGAGGCTCTGTTTCAGCTCATTCCTTGAATTTGGAGCTATGGGGCTTCCGACGTTATTGCATCAAAATGAAAACTGTGTCCGAGCTGTTCTTTCGATTTTTGCTCTGACGATATAACCCCAAAAAATCGCTTCCGGCATTGCCGCTGAAAGCGATTTTTTCATGCAGTTTTTTTGAAAGGGGATATGCGGCAATTCCCGCCTATCAAACCAATCCGTCCATTCCAAAGACTCACGGGAAAGCCCTTTCCCGCCGAAGCCTTACAGCACCTTGGAACCATTCGCCTTGAGCTTAAAGCTGCATCCCAGCATTTCCGCCGCACGGCGGCACATCAGCATGCGCTCAAGGAAGATTTCAAAATAATCCAGCACGGAACAAATGCCGTCGTCCAGCTGAATATCCAGCGTAATCTGCCGCTTTTCCTGATCCATGTGCAATTCAGAACTGATTGCGGCGAAATTCACCCTGTCGTGAATATCGAATTTCGTCTGGTCGCGTCCGCGCACGCGGTTGCGGCGTACATCCGTCTTGTCTGCCAAAATCAACGCCGCGGAAACCGCGTCCACCGCGGTTCCCGTCTTTTCGTCATGGTTGCCGATTGCCGCGATGATGGTCGCGATTTCATCGGGCTTCATGCCCATATCGCGCAGAATCGTCATCGCCATAATCGCGCCGTTGTGCGCATGATCGGTTCGGTTCACACAGTTTCCGATATCGTGCATATAGCCCGCAATGCGTGCCAGCTCCACTGTCCGCGCCGGATATTCCAGCTCTTCCAAAATCTTTGCCGCCGTATCGGATACCTTCGTCGCATGCCCGATCGAATGCTTTGTAAAGCCCAGCACGCCCAGATTCGCGTTACCCTTTTCGATATACGTCCGAATCTCAGCGTTCTTTTTTACATCTTCAAATGTAACCATATCTTTCTTTTCCGACTCCATCGACTCAGCTTCTCTTTCCAAAAAGCATCTGTCAAGCCCGTCTTACGCCTTGAAGCATCTGTCAAACGTGACCGATATCGTCGTGCCGCGTCCCAACTCGCTTTCCAGCGTAATCTGCGCATTGTGCTTGACCGCGATATGCTTGACAATCGCAAGTCCCAGACCCGTTCCGCCTGTCGCCTTGGAGCGGCTCTTGTCCACGCGGTAGAACCGTTCAAAGACATGTTCCTGGTTTTCGGGCGAAATGCCGATGCCCGTATCCTGTACGCAGACAATCACCTTGTCGCGCACCGGACGCACTTCCAGCCGCACGCTTCCGCCGCGCACGTTGTAGCGAATCGCGTTGTCGCACAGGTTATACAGCAGCTCGTCCATCATCTGCCTGTCCGCTTCAACCACCGCGTGCCGCGCATCCAGCTGGAGCGATACGTCCGCCTTGCGTGCGCTCATTTCCAGCTGCTCAAACGTGTTGGCGGCAATCTGCGCCAAATCGACCGGCTCAAATTTCAAGCTCGGCATCGGCGCATCCATCTGCGACAGACGGATGATATCGTTGATGAGCGTCAGCAGACGGTTCGCGCTCTTGTGAATCTCCGCGGCAAACGTCTTTGCCTGCTCGCCCTGCGCCATGCCGCTTTCAATCAGCTCCGCATAGCCGGATATGCTCGTCAGCGGGGTTTTCAGCTCGTGAGAGACATTCGCCGTAAATTCCACGCGCATATTCGCGCTTCGCAGAATTTCCTCATGCTGCTGCTCAATCATATCCATAAACGGTTCCAATTCGGGATAGCGCGCCACGCCGCTGACATTGTTCAGGTGCGAGGTCATCTGCTCGATGGGCTGAACAAGCCGCGCCGTCAGCAGATGCGCCAGTCCCATGCTCACCGCCAGCATGCCCGCCGCCAGCAGCAGAATCAGCGGTGCCGAGCGCATATAGATGCTCCATATGCTCGACGCCTCCTGCGCCAGCCGCAGAACATCGCCGCTGTCCAGCCGCACGGCATAGTAAAACGTGCTGCTGTCCGCCGTATCGGAATTGCGGATGCTGCTTCCCTCGCCGCTGTCCTGCGCATCGCGTATTTCCGGACGCCCGCCGTGGTTTTCCATGGTCATCGGGTCGGCAAAGTTATCAAAATACACGCTTCCGTCCGGATGGATGAGCGTTACGCGCAATCCTTCTTTCGTGAGCCGCGCAAGAGATTCCTCTTCCTCTGTCCCCTCGTCGTCGGGAAGGATGCGCGAAAATACGCGCCCGTAGGTTCGCAGATCGTCCATGACGCGGTTTTTGAACATGCCGTAATTGACCCATGACAGCAGGACGGTCGTTACGACAATCGCCACCGCAATCATGCAGGCAAAGTATTTGAAAATCTTCTTTTTCATTTTGCCGTTTTATTTCGTTGCGTCCACCATATAGCCGACGTTGCGGATGGTCTTGATGAGCGCGCCGCCGTCGCCGAGCTTCTGCCTGAGCGTTCGCACATGCACGTCGATGGTGCGGCTTTCGCCCTCGAAGCTCGAATCCCATACGCGCTCCATGATTACATCGCGGGAGATGACGATGCCGTGATTCTTCATCAGCAGCTTGAGCAGCTCAAACTCCTTATAGGTCAGTTCAATCGACTTGCCGTCCACATAGACCATGCGCTTTTCACCGTCGAGCGTCACGTTGCCGCAGGTCAGCAGGCTTTCCTCCATGCCGCCCGAGCGGCGGAGCAGTGCCTTGACACGCGCAATCATTTCCATCACGCCGAACGGCTTGGCGATATAGTCATCCGCGCCGCCGTCCAGACCCTTGACCTTGTCGATTTCGCTCGTCTTTGCCGTCACCAAAATGACGGGAATCTTCTGCGTATCCGCGCGCGAACGCAGACGCTTGAGGATAGAAAGCCCATCCTCATCCGGCAGCATGATGTCCAGCAGAATCAATTCCGGCAGCTTCTCGTTCAGTGCCTTGTAAAACTCCTTCGCCGTTTCAAAGCCTGTCGCCTGATAGCCGCTGTTTTTAAGCGCAAACAGCTCGATTTCCTGAATGTTGCGGTCGTCTTCCACGATGTAAATCATGATTTTATTCCTCCGCTCCGGCGGTTCTGATTATGTCCGGCAGACGATAACGCTTTTCGTACGCCATTTCCTCGCGGTCAAATTCCGCGTGTTCCTGATGCTTGACGTTTTGCAGATATTCATGCGCGTCATATTCGTCCTTGGGAACCTGAATCTCATAGACCGCGATGTTGGAGCAATGGTCGGACACGCGCTCAAAGTTGGTGGAAATATCCGTCAGCACGAAGCCCAGCTCGATGGTGCATTGTCCGGTGGTCAGCCGCTCGATATGGCGGGATTTGATGTTGACGTTGATATCGTCGATGCACGCCTCCAGCGGTTCTACGGTCTTAGCTAATTCTACATCATCACGAAGGAAGCTGTCAAATGAACGTTCGACGATATCGCGCACCGCCAGCGAAAAGACGTGCAGCTCGCTTGCCGCCGCAGGAGAAAAGCTCATCTTCTTTTCGTTCATTTCCTTCACGGAGTCAAGCAAGTTGACCGCGTGGTCGCTGATGCGCTCAAAGTCGCTGATGCTGTGCAGCAGCAGGGACAGCGTATGTCCGTCCTTCTGAGAGAGCTTGGCGCGGGAGAGCTTGACCATGTAGGTGCCGAGCTTGTCCTCATAGTGGTCGATTTTGGTTTCAAGTGCTTCGATGCGCTCCGCCTTCTCCACGGTATACTCGCCACCGTCAATCAGCATGACAGCGTCAAAAATCGCCTCGCGCGTCAGCTGCGCCATGCGGTCGGTGACCACCTTGCACTGCTCGACGGCAAACGCCGGATTGGAAAGGAAACGCTCGTCGAGAAGCTGGAAATCGTCGATGCGCTCCACCGTGTTGTCATCGCGGATGGTGAGCGTCGCCAGCTTCTCGAGCGTTCCGGAGAACGGCAGAAGGACAGCCGTTGCGATGATGTTGAACGTCGTATGGATGACGGCAATGCCCGCCGCGTTCGCCGCGTCGTCAAGAAACGCAAACGGGAACACCGCGTTGATGCCGTAGAACGCCGCCATAAACAGCACCGTTCCGATGATGTTGAAATACAGATGGATAAGCGCGGCGCGCTTGGCGTTCTTGCTCGCGCCGACGCCGGCAAGCAGTGCCGTGACGCAGGTGCCGATATTCTGACCCATGATGATGGGCAGAGCTGCGCTGTATTTGACCGCGCCTGTCGCGCACAGTGCCTGTAAAATACCGACCGAGGCAGACGAGGACTGGATAATCGCCGTCAGCAGCATACCCGCGATGACGCCCAGAATCGGATTGGTGAACATCAGCAGGATGTTCGTAAATTCCGGTACGTTCGCCAGCGGCTTAACCGCGCCGCTCATCATCTCCATGCCCGTCATCAGGACGGCAAAGCCGACCAGGATGCTGCCCGCATCATGCTTCTTGTCGCTCTTGGTGAACAGCAGGCAAACAACGCCGATCATCGCCAAGACCGGCGTGAACGTCGAAGGCTTGCACAGCGTCAAAAGCAGGTTATCGCCCTGAATACCCGTCAGCGACAGGATCCAGCTGGTGATGGTCGTACCGATGTTTGCGCCCATGATGACGCCCGCCGCCTGCGACAGGCGCATGATGCCGGAGTTGACAAAGCCAACCACCATCACCGTCGTCGCCGAGGAGGACTGGATCACCGCCGTCACCGCCGCGCCCAGCAGCACCGCCTTCAGCTTGCTTTTCGTCAATTTTTCAAGAATCCCCTCCAGCTTGCCGCCGGAAGCACGAGTCAGCCCTTCGCCCATGACATGCATGCCATACAGGAACAACGCCAGTCCGCACAGCATATTCAGCACGTTTGTCATACCCATCTGTCTGATTCTCCCTTAAATCACCGATTTTTTCTCCCGCACCCTTCTCCACCCTCGGAAGAAGCGCGGCGCAAGAAACCGTTCGTTTTCCATCTTAGCAAGCCTTTGTAAAGCAGCTAAGAACATGATGTAAAATTTGAGTTAAGACAGATGCGCTTTATTTGCCTTTTCAGCCCAGTGCGCGTTTCCCCGTGATGGCGAAAATCGCCCATTCCGCGATATTGGTCGCGTGGTCGCCGATGCGCTCAAAGTATTTCGCCGCCATCAGCAGGTCAGTCGCCTGCTCTCCGTTGGCAGAATCCTTGTGAATCGCGTCAATCAGCTCGTTCTTGACCGTATCGAAAAGATCATCCACCACGTCATCCCTGTCGATGACCCACTGTGCCTTCTTTTCGTCCTTCTCCGCAAAGGATTCGATGCTCTTCATCAGCATGACGCTCGTTTCCGTCGCCATCTGACGCAGATGGTCGTTGTACAGCGGCGTCAGCTTTTCAAGCATCAGCTCGATTTCGGAGATATCCGCCGCGTGGTCGCCGATGCGCTCCATGTCCGTCGTCATCCTGATGGCAGCGGACACCATCCGCAGGTCGCCCGCCACGGGCTGCTGAGAGAGCAGCAGCTTGTAGCAAAGCTGCTCGATGGTCTGGTTCTGCCGGTCAATCTCGTCGTCAAAGGCGATAATCTCCCGCGCCTTTTCGTTGTCGCGCTCCAGCAGCGCGCCGATTGCCCCGCTGATGGCTTGGCAAATCATCTCGCCCATGCGCATCAGCTCTTCATTCAGGGTTTGCAGCTCCATATCGTAATATTTGCGCGTCGTCATGTTTATGCCCTCCTCAGCCGAATCGACCGGTGATGTAATCCTCTGTGCGCTTATCCTTGGGCATGGAGAACATCTGCTCGGTTTCGCCGCTTTCGATGATTTCGCCCAGCAGGAAGAATACCGTCTTGTCCGATACACGCGCTGCCTGCTGCATGTTGTGGGTCACCATGATGATGGTGTAATCCTTCTTGATATCCATGACCAAATCTTCGATTTTGGATGTGGAGATGGGGTCAAGCGCACTCGTCGGTTCATCCATCAGGATGACCTCCGGATGGACAGCAAGCGCGCGGGCGATGCACAGCCGCTGCTGCTGTCCGCCGGAAAGACCGAGCGCGCTCTTTTTGAGCCTGTCCTTGAGTTCATCCCAGATGGCGGCATCCTTCAGGCTCGTTTCGACGATCTCGTCCAGCTCTGACTTCTTGGTGATGCCGTGCGTCCGCGGGCCGTATGCGATGTTGTCATAGATGCTCATCGGGAACGGATTCGGCTTCTGAAAGACCATACCGACCCGACGGCGCAGCACGCTGACATCCATATCCTTCGCATAGATGTCCTCGCCGTCCAGCCGAATATCGCCGGTAATCTTGCAGCCCTCGACCAGATCGTTCATTCGGTTCAGGCTCTTGAGGAACGTCGATTTGCCGCAGCCCGAAGGTCCAATAAAAGCCGTAATCTCGTGAGCTGCCATATCGAGTTTGATATCCTTGAGTGCGTGAAAATTGCCGTAATATAGGTTCATGTCCCTGACGGTGAATTTATTGCTCATGGACGTGCTTACCTGCCTTTCGTGATCTGCCGGGCGATTCTGCCGGAAATGAAGTTGATGATGAACACCAGCAGCAGCAAAATGACGCTCGTCGCGTATGCCTGCTCGGTGTAAAGCCCTTCGGACGCCTGCTTATACATGTGCAGCGCCAGTGTGCTTCCGGAATCAAACAGCCCCGCAACCTTGGCGACTGTTCCGGAGGTATACATCAGTGCGGCGGTTTCCCCGACGATGCGCCCGATGGCGAGGATGATGCCCGACAAAATGCCCGGAACAGCCGTCGGCAGTACGATGCACATCACCGTCCTCAGCCTGCCCGCGCCCAAGCCGAAGCTGCCCTCGCGGTACAGATCCGGCACGGAAAGCAGAGCTTCCTCCGTCGTGCGCATAATCAGCGGCAAAATCATAATCGCAAGCGTCAGCGCACCGGAGAGCATCGAAAAACCGAGATGCAGCTTGCCGGAGAAGAACAGCATGCCGAACAAGCCGTAGACGATGGAAGGAATGCCCGAAAGCGTTTCCGTCGTCACGCGAACCAGATTCACGATTCGGCTGCCCTTTTTTGCGTATTCCACCAGATAGATGGCGCTTCCGATGCCGAAAGGAATCGCCGCCAGCAGCGAAAGCAGCGTCATCGTGCAGGTATTCAGAATCGCCGGCAGCATGGATTGGTTCTCCGACGTATAGGTCAGCGAAAACATTTCAGGACGCAGATTCGGAATGCCGCGCCCCAAAATATACGCGACCAGAAACCCCAGCACCAGCACGGTGATGAGTGCCGCCAGATGCGTCAGCAGCGAAAGCAGGAACGAGCCAAAATGACCGCGATAACGCCTCATGCCTTTTTCCTCCTCTTCAGCGCGGAGAACGACAGATTGATGAGCAGGATGAACACGAACAGCACAACGCCCGTCGCGATGAGCGCTTCTCTATGCAGTCCCGCGGCATAGCCCATTTCAATCACGATGTTGCCCGTCAGCGTGCGGACGCCTTCAAAAATACCCTTTGGCATGCGCGGCTGGTTGCCTGCCACCATGATGACCGCCATCGTCTCGCCCATCGCGCGGCCGATGCCCAGCACAATGCCCGCCAGAATGCCGCTCGATGCCGCGGGCACGACGGCGGTATAGACGCTCCGCTCATGCGTTGCGCCCAGAGCCAGCGCGCCCTCGTAATAGCTTGGGGAAACGGCGCGAAGGGCAGGCTCGACCACACCGATGATGGTCGGCAGAATCATGATTGCCAGCAGAATGGACGCCGTGAGCATCGACTTGCCGCTTCCGTCCCACGGTTCGCTCAGCGCGCGCACCATCGGCACCAGCACCACAATGCCGAAGAAGCCGTAGACAACCGACGGGATGCCCGCCAGCAGCTCGACCGCAGGCTTGACGATGCGATACAGATTTTTCGGACAGAAGAACGCCAGATAAATCGCCGTCAGCAGCGCAATCGGCACGCCCAGTGCCAGTGCGCCAGCCGTCACATAGATGCTGCCCAAAATCATCGGGAAAATGCCATAGATATCCGCGCCGGGCTTCCATCTTTTTCCGCTCAGAAACTTGAATACGCCGATTTCACCCATGGCGGGCAAGCCGTTGGCGAACAGGAACACACAGATGAGCGCCACGCACAGAATGGACATACACGCCGCCGCCAGAAAGACGTATTCCATGACCTTTTCCCGACGGGCGCGCTTTTTGTAGCTTTGCTCCATGCTTTTCTCCCTTTTGACAAGCGGGCTGAGCCCACCCGAGTCCGCAAAACATTGAACTCACGCAGTCCATGTTTCGCAGCTTCCCATACGTTGAAAATGCCCTTCCACCATCCACAGATGGTGGAAGGGGCATCACCTTGCTTCCGGGGTTACGGTGTGTTGCCACTCCACCCCCCGTCTTTGCTTCAGCGTGAAGGCGCGTTTTGATTACTTGACGATCTCATTCCACTTGGTCAGCTCGCCCGTGAAGATAGAGCCAATCTGCTCAACGCTCAGCTCGTCAGTCGGATTCGCCTGATTGACGATAATCGCAATGCCGTCCATCGCAATCGCCTGATGGCTCAGTGCCGCCGCTTCGTCGTCCTTCAGCTCGCGGGAAGCCATGCCGATGTCATAGGTGCCGTCAATCGCGGCAGTCATGCCGGTCGTAGAATCCGTCGTCTGAAGCTCGATGTCCGCCTTCGGGTTGACCGCCTTGTACGCCTCAATCAGCTTTTCCATGACGGGCGACACAGAAGAGGAACCGCCGACAACCAGCTTGCCCTCCGCGCCGTTTGCTTCATAAGCCGCCGCATCGTTGCTGCCGACATAGCCATGCTCGTTGATGATGGTCTGTCCTTCCGCGCTCATGATGTACGCAATGAAGTCCTTGGAGAGGTCGCTCTGTCCATCTGCCTTGAACGCGATGTTGAACGGACGGGCAATCTTGTATGTGCCGTTGGACACGTTTTCAGCGGTCGCCTCAACGTCTTCGACCTTGACCGCCTTCACCTTCTCATTCAGCGAGCCGAGGGACACATAACCAATCGCCTGCTCATCACCCTCAACGGTCATCAGCATCGCGGAGGTGTTGTTGGTAATCTCCGCATCCTCCGTGGTCATATCCACCTTCTTGCCGTCGATTTTCTGCTCAACACCGGTCAGCTCGACGAACGCGCCGCGCGTACCGGAACCCTCCTCACGGGAAATGACGTCAATCGACTTGTCCGCCTTGAATTCAGCGCAAGCCACAGAAGCCATGCAGGACAGCGCCAGCGCGGCGCAGGTCACGATTTTGGCAAACTTTTTCATTGTTTTTCTCCTCTTTTGATGTAGTCTTGAGATGTTCTTTCGTTCTCTCCTGAGAACACGCATATTGTAAGATTCCTTTGTTAAATTCGCATGCGCAGGCGTGTTAAAGTGAAGCAAAAAGGATGAAAAGGAAATAGACGCTGTTTTCGTTCTGAAACATCCCTTGACATCGCCGCACAGCTTCAATCCCCCAAAACCCATCTCCGCTTCGCGGCGGTTTTAAGAAGTGTGTATAAAAGGACATATAAAAAGCGGTCTATCGAGTCAAAGCTCAATAGACCGCTCAAAATTCGCTTTTTCCCTTACTTCAGCATCTCAGCCAGCTCGCTCATCGCCGCAGTCTCCTGCGCGGTGTGATCCGCCAGCCTGCCCTGCTCAACCTCAATCGCCGCTTTGTAGATGGCAACCTCTTCCGAGAAATCGCCGCCCTGTTCGTCGTAACGGATAAACAGGCTGCGCGTCGCGTCATCGACATCCGCTTTGTCAAAGTTGATATCCGTACCCCAGTACAGGTTGTCCTGATTGCCTTCGCCCCAGTTCATGTCATCCTGAATGGCGATGACCGCCGGGGAGAAATACATGGCGTACCACTCGAGAATGTTATTGACCGTCCACGCATATTCATCGACCACCTTCGCCACGTCGCCCTCTTCCAGAGAAGCGATGATGGCTTCACACAGCTCGATGTTCTCCTGCGGTGCTTCATGCGGCACAATCGGACGCTCATACATCAGTCCCAACAGATGCTTCTGCGCGTAGGCAAACACCGCCAGATTCTGCGCGGTCAACGCCTTGCCCGTTTCGCGAAGCTCCGCCATCTTCTGCTCGTCGCCCGCTTCCCGCGCCTGCGCATAGTCCGCGTTGAGGGAGACAACCTTTTCCTTCATCGCTGACGCCGCTGCGCTGAACTGCTCCAATGCCGCACGGTAGGCTTCCACATCTGCGCCCGCCTGTGCCATCGTTTCCTCGCTCACCGCCGCCAGCAGTCTGTCCGCCTGCGCGGTGAAGTCCAGATAGAGTGCCGGGGTCTGGTCGATATACATCGCCATCGCGCCGTAATACTGGATGTTGAACTTCATGACCGCGTCGTTGTAGGTATCTGGCGTGTCATACTGCGTGTGATAATAGTCGATGTAGAATGGGAAGACCGTCTCCATGTCCTTCTGGAGCAGGAAACCGTTGACCGTAGACGGCACGCCCGCCTTGTAATAAGAGAAATCATCGGAATAGGTATACGTCTGATAGCCCTCGGTCAGCACGCCGTCGGCAAAGCAGCCCACCGGTTCGGGGGAATAAGCGTACTCATTGGCAAAATAACGGAGCATCGAGAACATCTCCGGCGCGGAATACGTCGTCGTGTAGCTGTCGAACTCGTATGCCGGAAGCTCGAAATTGATGAACGCCAGCGTCTTGCCGACCCATTCCGGATGGACATGGTTAATCATCTCCCACGCGCCGACCGTCCAGTCAAACTGCGTATAAGAAGAACCCCATTCCTCCGCACCGTGCAGACAGAAAACGATATCATTTTCGGGCTGATAGCCGGATTCTTTCATCGCCTTCGCCATCGCCAGCACCAGACCGACGGCACAGTTGTCGTCCTGGAAGCCGAAGAAGTGCATATCATAATGCCCGCCGACGAGAATCTGATGGTCAGAGGACTTGCCCTTGATCTTGCCCATGATGTTGTAGGTCACGCCCGTGCCGATCTCGACCTCGTTGTCCACAATCAGCGTTCCGGTCACGGTTCCTTCTTCCATCATCGCACGCAGTTTCAGGGAATCCGCTACGCCGATGGAACAGGTCGGGATGCTCGTCGGTCCGCAAATATCCTGACAGTTAAGCGCATCGTCAGCGACCTGCGCAAAGCCGCCGATGTTCGCCGCAAGAATCGCCGCCGCGCCCTGATACTCCGCCTCCAGCATCGGATAGGTGATCCACCAGTTGTCGCGCTGGTTGATATCGACCAGAACAATCTTGCCCTTAACGTCCACGCCTTCGTAATCCCACATCGTACCCTGACCGACGTAGACGACCTCCGCGGTCAGTCCCGCCGCCGGAGTCGCTGCCGTCGCATAGGTATAGATGGGATAATCTTCGCCGTTCACCGTGAAGCTCGCGCCGTTGAACTGCCAGCGATCGCAATCCGCCGCGACCTTTTCCACATCCTCCAAGCCCAGCGCAAGCATCTCCTGATAGAGATATTCTGCCGCGGCATGCTCGGCATCGCTGCCCGCCTGACGCCCGCCGTGGGTCGTGCTGTTCATATACGCCGGATTGGTGCTCAGTTCATAGGCGAGCTGATATGCATACTCGGACGAAACTGCATTCAGGAAGCCGTTGTACATGTCCTCAAGAGACGTTGTTTCCGCGAACGCCGTGCCGAGCATCAGCATCAGTGCCGCAAGGAGCAGGTTGATGACCTTTTTCATGGTTTCTTTTCCTCCATTGTACTGGGTTCGTGGGGGAACGCCGCCGGTTATAAACACAAAAAAGCGGCGCGGTCATTTCCGCGTCGCTTCATGAAAATCGGTTTTTGCGTACAAAGCCACACCCAAAAAGGCGCATCTTCTGCGTCCTTCGAGCTTATCCTGCGATGTTTCACTACGCTTATTGACCGTTTCACAAAGCCGCTGCGAAAACGACTCAGAGAAATTTGAGCGATGACGCTCAATCAATAAGGCAACAAAGTTGCCAACCCGCACCCGCGGTGCGGTCCCCGGCTCTTCGACGGGTTTTCGGCA
>URJN01000037.1 GCA_900548125.1 uncultured Eubacteriales bacterium | reverse complement strand
CAAGGGGACAATGTCCCCTTGCGGGTTAAGGGCAGCACCCTCGCCCTTATAGGGTTTGGGGCAAAGCCCCAAAAACGTCCCTCCCCTTAATATCCCAAGTCTTCGTCAACGAGGAGAACTTTGGTCGTCTTTCCGCCGGGCGCAAGCTCGAACGACGCGACGATGTGACACATGGGACTCATGCATTGCGCCGGATTGCAGGAACCGCTTTCGGCACAGGGCGTATTTAACCCCTGACGGCGGGCGTTGAGCGGGCAGGCAACTTCCTTGATGCGCTTGACTGCCTGCGCATAGCCGCCGCTGACCAGCTTGTTTCTGCCGACGACGACGTAGACCGTCGAAGGCCCGTAGCACATCGCCGCGACGCGGTTGCCGTTGCCGTCGATCTGCACGAGCAGACCATCCTGCGTCAGCGCGTTGGCAGAGCAGATGTAGACCTGCGCGTTCATCGCCTGATGAAGCAGCGCGGGACGCTCGGCAGGCACTGCTTCCCAATGCCAGAGAACCTCATGACCGTTTTCGCGCAGGAGCTGAGCCAGCCCCATCTGCTGACAGGTGGCACTGCCGCCGAACGCAACGGATGCGCCGTCGGGCATGTCCGACAGGATGAACGCGGCGGCTTCCTGCGCGGTTTTGAAAACGGCGGCTTTGAAATGACGCCGTTCCAGCGCGGCGGCGGTTTTTTCGAGCATTTCCATCATAGAACATTCCTCCCTGTTTTGAATTCGACAGCTTTATTATATCAGTCGGCAGGAGAGGAGAAAAGCACTTTTTGAGGTGAGCACGTTGCTGGACGAATGGTTTGAGAAAAAAGTGGACGAGGCTTGCGAAGTCATCCCCGCCTATGCCAATCCGCGTAAAATCCGTCTGGCAAACTCTGCTGTGGGATGGCGGCTGTATCTCTATGGGAGCAGCATGAAGCGCGCAGTCATGAGCGCGCTCGTTCATATCCGGTCTGAGGACGACATGAACCTCTTTATGAGGGAAACGGCGGAGAAGAGCGACGACATGATGGCGCGTGCCTCCGCCTTTTTTAAG
The DNA here is from genome assembly GCA_900548125.1 of uncultured Eubacteriales bacterium. GTDB lineage: Bacteria > Bacillota > Clostridia > Christensenellales > Aristaeellaceae > Ventricola. The sequence continues at coordinate 11,069 of URJN01000037.1, read as the reverse complement.
GAGAAGGCGCGGCTGCTCGCCGTGCTGGATGACGCGGGGATGCGCCTTCGATTCGCGACGACGCTGTTCCTGTTCGGACTGGCGGCACTGGGTGCGCTGGCGGTCGGCGGGCGGGAGATGGCACTGTGCGCCTTGATGGTCTGCCTGATGCTTCTGTCGGCGGCGATGGAGCTGGGGTATGAGCCGATTTGCGGAGGCATCCGGCAGAGATATCTGTTTGCAGTCTGCCTGCGGACGCTTGCCCTGTCTGTTCCGCTGGCGGATTATTTTCCGCGGTACATCGCTCACGGCGTGATGAGCAACGTCGTGCTGCAAAGCACGATGCTGGTGATGATTGGCGCACATCTGGCGTTGTTCTGCGCGCTCATTTTATTTAACAGAAGGCAGCCTATCCTGCTCCGCCTGCTCAGCGGTGCGCTGGGCATTGTGCCGTCGCTGACGGCGGCGACCGCTGCCGCGCTGGCGGCGGCAGGATTCGCACAGGGGCAGGCGGCGGCGGGCATCCTGCGCGCAGCAGGAGCGTTGTTCGCCTTTTTCGGTCATCAGCTGATGGAGGTGACCGCGCTGGGCGGTATTCGGCTGAAATATGAAAGTGTATGGGAATGGCTGCTCATCTGCGGCGGCATGATGCTGATGATGACGGGCGCGTGGATGAGTGCCGCGCCGATTTGACCTGAAACGGAGGATATCAATTTGCAAAGCGAACGCATGGATAAGATTCGCAATTTCTGCATTATCGCGCATATCGACCACGGCAAATCCACGCTGGCGGACAGGCTGCTGGAAAAGACCGGCGTTTTTGAAAAGCGTGAAATGGTCGAGCAGGTGCTTGACTCGATGGAGCTGGAGCGCGAGCGCGGCATCACCATCAAGAGCAAAGCCGTTCACATGAAGTATAAGGCGCAGGACGGAGAAATCTACACGCTGAACCTCATCGACACCCCCGGTCACGTGGACTTTACCTATGAGGTTTCCCGTGCGCTGGCGGCATGCGAGGGCGCGCTGCTCGTCGTGGATGCGACGCAGGGCGTTGAGGCGCAGACGCTGGCAAACGTCTATATGGCACTGGATCATGACTTGGAAATCGTTCCGGTCATCAACAAAATCGACCTGCCCAGCGCGCGTCCGGATGAGGTGCGCACGGAAATCGAGGATGTTATCGGTCTGGATGCGTCTGAAGCACCGCTCATCAGCGCAAAGGTCGGTATTGGCATCGACGACGTATTGGAGAGCGTGGTCAGGATGATGCCCGCGCCGACAGGCGACGAAAATGCGCCTTTGCAGGCACTCATTTTCGACTCGTTCTATGACAATTACCGCGGCGCAATCTGCTTTGTGCGCATTGTGTCCGGCACGGTTCGCGCGGGCATGACCATCCGAATGATGAATACCGGCGCGAAGTTTGATGTGGTCGAGGTCGGCGTGCGCAGCCCGGGCTATGAGCCGATCGATGCGCTGAGGGCGGGTGACGTCGGCTATATCGCGGCATCCATCAAAGATCTGCACGATACGCGCGTGGGTGATACCATTACGGACGACGCGAACCCTGCGGCGGACATGCTGCCCGGCTATCGTCAGGTGAATCCGATGGTTTTCTGCGGCATTTATCCGGCGGACGGCGCGGACTATGAGAGCCTGAAGGATGCGCTGGAAAAGCTCCAGCTTAACGACGCATCGCTGACCTATGATCCGGAGACGAGTCAGGCCCTCGGCTTCGGCTTCCGCTGCGGCTTCCTTGGTCTGCTGCACATGGAAATCATTCAGGAAAGACTGGAACGCGAGTTTGACCTCGATCTCATTACGACCGCGCCGAGCGTTATTTTCAAGGTCTATAAGACGGACGGTTCGGAGGTCGATGTGGATAACCCGTCGAACCTGCCGCCGATCAGCGTGATCGAGCATATGGAAGAGCCGTTTGTCAAGGCAAGCATCCACACGCCGCAGGAATATGTCGGCGCACTGATGGAGGTCTGCCAGAACAAGCGCGGCGTATTCAAGGACATGGTGTATGAAGGACAGCGCGTCTGCCTGCATTACGAGATGCCGCTGGCGGAAATCATCTTCGATTTCTTTGACCAGATTAAAAGCCGGAGCCGCGGCTACGCGAGCTATGACTATGAGCTGTGCGGCTATCAGGAGAGCGACTTGGTCAAGCTGGATATCCTGCTCAACGGCGATCCCTGTGACGCGCTGTCGATGATTGTTCATCGGGATCGGGCGTATGCGCGCGGACGCTGCATCGCCGAGAAGCTCAAGGACGTCATTCCGCGCCAGATGTTCGAAATTCCGATTCAGGCTGCCATCGGCGGCAAGGTCATTGCGCGCGAAACGGTCAAGGCGATGCGCAAGGACGTGTTGGCGAAGTGCTACGGCGGCGACATCAGCCGCAAGCGCAAGCTGCTTGAAAAGCAGAAGGAAGGCAAGAAGCGCATGCGCCAGCTGGGCAGCGTACAGGTGCCGAGCGAAGCGTTCATGGCTGTGCTGAAGATGGACGAATAAAGAAGGACGCCGGAAAATATTTTGCCGGGCATGAGGCAAAGTGTTCAAGAAAGGGTAAAATGGAAGCGATTTCGATTTATATCCATATTCCGATGTGCGTCAAAAAGTGTGCGTATTGCGATTTTACGTCTTTCTCCGGAAGGATGAATCAGCGGGATGCGTATACGGGTGCCGTCTGCCGCGAGATGCGCGAGCAGGCGGCTTTTTTCGGTGCGCGGAGGGTAAATACCGTGTTTTTCGGCGGGGGAACGCCGACGTTGATGACCGGCGGACAGATTCGGCAGATGATGGACACGCTTAGGGTATGCTTTGATCTTGCGCCGGATGCGGAAATCACGATGGAGGGCAACCCGGGAACGCTGAGTGCGGAGAATCTGGAGGCGTACCGCGCGGCGGGCGTAAACCGGCTGTCACTGGGTGTTCAGAGCATGGACGACGGGCTGCTGGCGGGCATCGGGCGCATCCATACGGCGGCGCAGGTCAGGCAGGCGGTCAGACAGGCGAGGGACGCCGGATTTGAAAACCTGAACCTTGACCTGATGCTCGGGCTGCCGGGGCAGACGGCAGCGCAATGGCGGGATACGCTCGGTCAGGCAATCGCGCTTGAGCCGGAGCATCTGAGCTGCTACAGCCTGATTTTAGAAGAAGGAACGCCGCTGTATCGGCAGGCGGAGGACGGAACATGCGCGCCCCTGCCGGACGAGGACACGCTCTGCGAAATGGACGACTGCACGGAAGAAATGACGCGGCAGGCGGGCTATGCGCGGTACGAGGTATCCAACTACGCCAAAGCGGGAAAGGAATGCCGCCACAACATCGTTTATTGGGAATGTCTGCCGTATCTGGGCATCGGCTGCGCGGCGCACAGCGACATGGACGGCAGACGGTTTTATAATCCGGAGGACTGGGAAGGTTATCTTCATGCCGTCGGGCAGAAGGAAAGAACGGCTGAGGGCGGCGGCTCGCGGGAAGAACGGATGTTTGAGCGCGTGATGATGGGGCTGAGAATGGTTCGCGGGATGGACGAAGAACGGTTTAAACGGGATTTTCACATGCGTCCGGAGGAAGTTTGGAAGAAGAGCATTCCGAAGCTGAAAGAGGAAAAACTGATGGAGAGCGGAAACGGACGGCTGTATCTGACGCGGCGCGGCATGCAGGTGATGAACGCGGTGCTGGTGGAGATGCTGGAGGAGAGCGAGGGCTGAAAACTGCACCAAATATACATTCGGGCGTCCCAAACCGGCGTGGGACGCCCGAATTGTCGTATACGGCGGATAAACGCGGCTCAAATGTCGCGGGTGTTGTTCAAACGTTCGGAGAAAGGACAGGAAAAGTCAAATTTATCGAAAAAAGTTATGTCAGAGGTGTTGACAAAAACGGTTAAGCGTGGTATCTTTATCACGCTGATTAGCACTCGACAGCCTTGAGTGCTAACAACAGCGAACGACCGAAAGGAGGAACGCGGGCATGGAGCTCATTGATCGTAAGTATCGCATCTTGCAGGCGATCATTGATGACTATATCCTGACCGCTCTGCCAGTCGGTTCCCGAACGATTTCCCGAAAATACGAACAGAAGCTCTCCTCGGCGACCATCCGAAACGAGATGAGCGACCTGGAAGAGCTTGGCTATCTCGATTCCCCGCATACGTCGGCAGGACGCATCCCGTCGTATAAAGCCTATCGGCTCTATGTCGATCAGATGATTCATCCGATGCCGTTGAGCAGGGAAGAAAGCGCATTCATCAAAAGCTGCTTTGACCACAGAATCGGTCAGGTGGAGGAGCTGAGCGCGAGAATCGCCAAGGCGTTATCGAGCATGACGCATTATACGACCGCCGTGCTGACAAGGGCGCCGCGGGAGGATCAAATGCTCAGCCACTTGCAGCTGGTGCCGATTTCGGACAGACGGCTGCTGCTGGTGCTGGTGACCAAAAGCGGTGCGGTTCGCCAAAGTGTCTTAGACCTTGACAAGCCGATTGCGCCGGATGCGCTCTATACGGTATCCCGCATCATTTCAAGTGAGCTGGAGGGATGCCCGATGAGCCGCCTGCCCGCGGAGCTGACCCGCCTCGCACAGGGCGGCGAGGAAGATATGCGGACGCTGCTGGGCGCAATCGCCGCACAGCCGCCCGAAGCGGACGGCGGAGTTGGTTCGCTGGTCGTCGGCGGACGCTCGAACCTGCTGAGCTTTCCGGAGTATTCCGATGTGGACAGAGCCAAGGAACTGCTCAGCGTGCTTGAAACGCGGGAAAAGGTCGTTTCCCTTCTCTCCCAGCAGGGGGAGATGGAGATTTCCGTCAGAATCGGTCCGGAAACGGGCATGGAGGAAACGAAGGATTGCTCCATCGTGACGGCGAGCTACCGCCTGAGCGACGGAACGGTCAACACGATTGGCTTGATTGGTCCGACCCGAATGCAGTACGGCAAAGTGCTTTCCGTACTCGGCGAAGTCGGCAAGTCGATCACGGAGCTGCTTGACGGGCAGAATGAAAACCATGAAAAACAAGAAAAATAAGAAAAACAAGACCCAGAGGGAGCAGAAGGAGCGCACGATTGGCGCGCGCTTCAAGGAAGCTGCCGAGGGCTTTAAGGAAAGGGCGAAGAGCATGACGAGCGAAGAGCAGGCGAAGCAGACGCAGGAGTCTGAACAGCCGGAAAACCAGCAGCCTGAACAGGAGGCATGCGAGGTCGATATCAAAGCTTTGCAGGAAGAGCTTGAAAAGGCAAAGGCGCAGAGCGATGAATACCTCGATCTGGCGCAGCGCAAGCAGGCGGAATTCGCCAACTACCGCCGCCGCACGGAGGGCATTCGGGCAGAGGCCTACGACGACGGACGCAGGGAAGCAATCAGCCAGCTGCTGCCGGTAGTTGACAACCTCGAACGCGCGCTTGCCGCCGCGGGCGAGGAAGGAAACGCGCTGAAGAGCGGCGTGGAGATGGTGCTTCGCCAGACCCGCGATGCGCTCACCAAGATGGGCGTGGAAGAAATCGACCCGCAGGGACAGCCGTTCGATGCGGAGCTGATGAACGCCGTGATGCAGGGTTCTGCCGACGAGGGAGAGCCGGGCACGGTCTGCATGGTTTTGCAAAAGGGCTATAAGCTCGGTGAGCGCGTGATTCGTCACGCGATGGTTAAAGTGGTTGCGGGCTGAGCCCGTTTCCCCCGGCAGAACGCCGGCTGCATGACGGATGACGCCATGCGGAATAGATAAAAATCAATTTCCCAAACTTTTTTCTCAATCGAGAACAGGAGGATACATATATGAGCAAGATTATCGGTATTGACCTTGGTACCACCAATAGCTGTGTCGCCGTTATGGAAGGCGGCGAACCCGTTGTTATCCCGAACGCTGAAGGCGCGCGCACCACGCCGTCCGTTGTCGCGTTCACCAAGACCGGCGAGCGTCTGGTCGGTCAGGTTGCAAAGCGTCAGGCTGTGACCAACCCGGATCGCACCATCATCTCCATCAAGCGTGACATGGGCACCGACCGCCGCATCAGCATCGACGGCAAGGACTACACGCCGCAGGACATCAGCGCGATGATTCTGATGAAGCTGAAGGCGGATGCCGAGGCTTATTTGGGCGAAACCGTGACGCAGGCGGTCATCACCGTTCCGGCGTACTTCTCTGACAGCCAGCGTCAGGCGACCAAGGACGCGGGCCGTATCGCGGGTCTTGAAGTCCTGCGTATCATCAACGAGCCGACTGCGGCTGCTCTGGCTTACGGTCTTGACAAGGATGATTCCCACAAGATTCTGGTTTACGACCTTGGCGGCGGCACGTTCGATGTCAGCCTGCTGGAGATTGGCGACGGCGTCTTTGAGGTTCTTGCCACCAACGGCAACACTCATCTGGGCGGCGATGACTTCGACCAGCGCATCATCGATTACCTCGCGGCGGAATTCAAGAAGGAAAACAACATCGACCTGAAGGCTGACCGTATGGCGCTCCAGCGCTTGAAGGAAGCGGCTGAGAAGGCGAAGATTGAGCTTTCCGGCGTGATGAGCACCAACATCAACCTGCCGTTCATCACGGCGGACGCGACCGGTCCTAAGCATCTGGACATCACCCTGACCCGTGCAAAGTTCGACGAGCTGACCCGCGACTTGGTCGATGCGACCGTTGCGCCGATGCAGAACGCGCTGCGCGATGCCGGACTGACCGCCAATGAAATCGACCGTGTTATCTTGGTCGGCGGTTCTACCCGTATTCCGGCGGTGCAGGAGGCTGTCCGCAAGATGACCGGCAAGGAGCCGTACCGCAACATCAACCCGGATGAGTGCGTTGCGATTGGCGCGGCGATTCAGGGCGGCGTTCTCGGCGGCGAAGTCAAGGACGTTCTGCTGCTGGATGTTACGCCGCTGTCCCTCGGCATTGAAACGATGGGCGGCGTCTTCACCCGCTTGATTGACCGCAACACTACCATTCCTTGCACGAAGAGCCAGATCTTCTCCACCGCGGCGGACGGTCAGACCTCTGTTGAGGTTCACGTCCTGCAGGGCGAGCGCGAGATGGCGGCGGGCAACAAGACCCTCGGCCGCTTCCAGCTGACCGGCATTGCGCCGGCTCCGCGCGGTGTGCCGCAGATTGAGGTTACCTTCAACATCGACCGCAACGGCATCGTGAACGTTTCTGCGAAGGATCTGGGCACGGGCAACGAGCAGAAGGTGACCATCACCTCCAGCACGAACCTGACCGAGGACGAAATCAAGCAGCGCGTTAAGGAAGCCGAGCAGTATGCGGCTGAGGACAAGAAGCACAAGGAAGAGGTCGAAACCCTCAACCGTGCGGACAGCATGATTTTCGAGGTTGACAAGCAGATTAAGGAGCTGGGCGACAAGCTGACCGCCGAGGACAAGGCGACCGTTGAAAACGAGCTTGCCGAGTTCAAGAAGGTTCGCGAGACGAACGACGCCGAGCAGATTAAGAACGCGATGGAGTCCTTCACGCAGAAGGTCTACGCGGTGTTCGGCAAGATCTACCAGCAGCAGGGCGGCGATCCGAACGCTCAGGCGGGCGCACAGAATGCGGGCGCGAACAACGCTTCTTCCGACGGCGCCTCTGATGCGGACTACGACGTCCACTAAAAAAACCAGACGATAAACCTTAAGGGTGCGCGAAGCCGCCGTCACTATGTGGCGGCGGCATCGCGTGGTTTATGGAAGATAGGCGGTGACTGCTGTGGCAGATAAAAGAGACTATTACGAGGTGCTGGGCGTAGCCAAGGGCGCTTCGGATGACGAAATCAAAAAGGCTTACCGAAAGGCGGCGAAGTCCTGCCATCCGGATCTCCATCCGGACGACAAAGAGGCTGAAGCGCGTTTTAAGGAAGTCAACGAGGCTTATGAAGTGCTGAGCGATCCGCAGAAGCGTGCGCGCTATGATCAGTTCGGATTCAACGATCCGACGATGGGCGGCGGCGCGGGCGGAAGCGGCTTTAGCGGTTTCGGCGGCTTTGAAGATATCTTTGATATGTTCACCGGCGGTTTTGGCGGCGGCAGCAGCCGCGGCAGAAGCCAGAATGCGCCGCAGCGCGGCAGCGATTTGCAGTATAACCTGACGCTGACCTTTGAAGAAGCGGCGTTTGGCTGCCGCAAGGAATTCAAATTCCAGCGCAGCGCGGTCTGCGACTGCTGCAACGGCACGGGCGCGAAGGCGGGCACGCAGCCTCAGACCTGTCCGACCTGCGGCGGCACGGGTCAGCAGCGTGTGACGATGAATTCTCCGTTTGGTCAGGTGCAGACGATGCGCACCTGCCCGACCTGCGGCGGCAAGGGCAAGACCATCAAGGACAAATGCTCCAAGTGTTCGGGCAGCGGCTTCATGCGCGTGACGCGCACGGTGACGCTGAACGTGCCGGCGGGCGTGGACGATGGTCAGAACTTCAAGACCATTCCGGGCGAGGGCGAGCCGGGGCGCAACGGCGGGCCTGCGGGCGATTTGTACATCACCTGCACGGTGCGTCCGCACAAGATCTTCAAGCGCGACCGCTACGACCTCTACTGCGACGTGCCGGTATCCTTTACGCAGGCGGCATTGGGCGGTGAAATCGACGTTCCGACGCTGAACGGCACGACCAAGTTTAGCATTCCGGCAGGCACGCAGGAAGGCACGTCTTTCCGCATTCGCAACGAAGGCATTCAGCAGTTCCGCGGCAACGGACGGGGCGACCTGTTCTTCACGGTGCATGTTGAGGTTCCGAAGTATTTGGGCGAAAAGCAGAAGGAATTACTGCGCCAGTTTGAGGATTCTTTGAACGGACGCGAGTATGAGCGGCGCAAGAGCTTTGGCGATCAGGTCAAGAGCTACATCCGCGACAATGCCGAGCGGTTCAAGGAAAAATTCGAAAAGAAATAAGCCACAGGGAAAGCGGGACGCGCCATTTTACGCGCCCTCGCTTTTCTGTGTCTAAAGGGGACGTTGGGGGGGAACGTTTGGGGCTTTGCCCCAAGCCCCACCAAGAACCTGAGGTTCTTGGATTTCCCACTTCATTGATTGCGATGCAATCAATGGGGAAGTGCGCGGATTAAATAGAGTTGGCATCAGCTATCGCAGCGCGATAGCGTAGTGGAAGGTCAAGGGAACGCTGTTCCCTTGTGGGGTTTGGGGCAAAGCCCCAACGTTTTCCCCACGGAAAGGAATACGATGGATTGGTTGGAAGCTGTGGTGCATACCACGACCATGGGCGCGGACATCGTCAGCGAAGTGCTGATGAACGCAGGCGCAGTCGGAACGGCAATCGAGGATAAATATGACGTGACGTCCAGCAAGAAATCCGACGGCATGTGGGATATGATCGACGAGGACGTGCTCAAGCATATGAGCGACGACGTGCTGGTCAAGGCCTATTTCAAGAGCGACGCGAGCGCGGCGGAAACGCTGCACTTGGTCGGCGAAAAGCTCGCCGATATCGCCAAGATGGATATGGGCTTTGACATTGGAAGCCTGAAGCTCGATACGCAGGGTGTCCGCGAACAGGATTGGGCGGAGAACTGGAAGAAGTATTACAAGCCCTTCCGTGCGGGCGAGCATCTGGTCATCAAGCCCAGCTGGGAGAAATATGAGGAGAAAGAGGGTGACCTCGTCCTTGAGCTTGACCCCGGCATGGCGTTCGGAACGGGCACGCACGAAACGACGTTCATGTGCATGGAGCAGCTCGAAAAGTATGTGACGCCCGGATGCCGCGCCATCGACGTCGGATGCGGAAGCGGTATTCTCGCGCTGGCGGCGGCAAAGCTCGGCGCAGCGGATGTGCTGGCGATTGATCTGGATGAGCTGGCGGTCAAGGTTGCAGCGGAGAACACGCAGAAGAATGGGCTGGAGAACATCGTCCGCGTTGCACACGGCGATTTGCTTGAAAAGCGCGATGAGAAGGCGGACGTCATCGTCGCCAACATCATTGCGGACGTCATCTGCTACCTCTGCGGTCCGGTGAAGAAGCATCTGCTGGAAGGCGGCACGTTCATCTGCTCCGGCATCATCAAGGAGCGCGAGGAAGACGTTCAGCGCGCGCTGGCGGCAGCGGGTTACACCGTCTGCAACCGGTTGGCGAAGGGCGAATGGGTCTGCCTGGCGGCGAAGCTGGCGTAAGGAGAGAGGAACATGCACCGTTTTTTTGCGGATGAACGCGGAATCGCGGACGGCATCGCCTATCTGAACGCGGAAGACGCGGGGCATGCCCTGCGCGTGCTGAGGCTGGAGGTCGGGGACGAGGTAGAGCTGGTCTGTGCGCCGTCCCGCTATCTGGCTCAAATCGATGCGGCGGAGAACGGCGAGGTTCGCCTGCGGGTGACGGAAAAGCTGCGCGATACGGAAGCGGCGACGCGCATCACGCTCTATCAGGGACTGCCCAAGGCAGACAAGATGGAGTGGATCATTCAGAAAAGCACGGAACTCGGAGCGGCGGCGGTTGCGCCGGTCGCCATGAGCCGATGCGTGGTCAAGCTGGAAGGCAAGGATGCGGCGAAAAAGACCGAACGATGGCAGAAAATTGCGCGGGAAGCCGTCAAGCAGTGCGCCCGCGTGCATGCGCCGGAGGTCAAACTTCCGCGGAAGCTCTCCGCGATGAAGGAAGAGCTGAATGCGCTGGATGTGCTGATTGTTCCGTGGGAAGATGCGCGCGACGGAAGCATAGCGCAGTGCCTTGCACCGTTTGCGGACAGGGAGAGCATCAGCGTCGGTATTCTCATCGGTCCTGAGGGCGGCATTGCGCCCGAGGAAGCCGAATGGCTGGTTCGGGAAGCCGGAGCAAAGCTGGTGACGCTGGGTTCGCGTATTTTGCGAACAGAAACAGCCGCCATCGCGAGCCAAACCATCGTGATGGCTCTTCGCGGAGAAATGGAATAACGCTTGGGGCGTCTTTTGAGCAAAGAAGGCTTGAAAGACGCCCCGGCTTATTTTATAATAAGAAAGTAAAAAGGAACGATGGGGCTTTGCCCCAAACCCCACTGAGGGACAGTGGTCCGGGAAACTCGTATAGAAACGCAAGATGCGTTTCTTACGATTTCCGATTTCCATCACGCTGAATCCCGCACAGCGGGCGCGTGATTCCAATCCCCTCAGACTC
>URJN01000036.1 GCA_900548125.1 uncultured Eubacteriales bacterium | reverse complement strand
GGCTCGGATTCCTTATCCAGGTTGATGACCTTCGCGTAGCAGCCGCCCTCGAAGTTGAAGACGCCGTTGTCGTCCCAGCCGTGCTCGTCGTCGCCAATCAGCAGACGCTTCGGATCGGTGGACAGGGTGGTCTTGCCGGTGCCGGACAGACCGAAGAAGATAGCGGTGTTCTTGCCGTCCATATCGGTGTTGGCAGAGCAGTGCATGGAAGCAATGCCCTTGAGCGGCAGGAAGTAGTTCATCATGGAGAACATGCCCTTCTTCATCTCTCCGCCGTACCAGGTGTTGATGATGACCTGCTCGCGGCTGGTGAGGTTGAAGGCAACAGCGGTCTCAGAGTTCAGACCCAGCTCCTTGTAGTTCTCAACCTTCGCCTTGGAAGCATTGTAAACCACGAAGTCCGGCTTGAACTCCTTCAGCTCTTCCTCGGTCGGCTTGATGAACATGTTGGTGACAAAGTGAGCCTGCCATGCCACTTCGACGATGAAGCGGATCGCCATGCGGGTATCCTTGTTCGCGCCGCAGAACGCATCCACGACGAACAGACGCTTGTTGGAGAGCTCCTTCTTGGCGATCTCCTTGAGTGCCTTCCACGTTTCCTCGGAAGCCGGATGGTTGTCGTTCTTGTAAGCGTCAGACGTCCACCACACGGTGTCCTTGGAGGTGTCATCCATGACGATGAACTTATCTTTCGGGGAACGGCCGGTGTAGATGCCGGTCATCACGTTCACGGCGCCCAGCTCGCTGACCTGACCCTTTTCGTAGCCCTCAAGGCTGGGTTTGGTCTCTTCCTCAAAGAGCGTTTCGTAAGAAGGATTGTGGACGATTTCGGTCGTCCCAGTGATACCATACTGCGTAAGATCAATGTTAGCCATCTTAGATGCAACTCCTTTTTTTAATAACTGTCGGCTATGACAGAAGCCGCATTGGAGAGCCCGCCATACACAAGCCCTACTACCCACATGATAGCACATTCATCATACCGCAACGCCGGACAAAAATCAATGGGCTTTTTGCGAAAATGCTAAAAAAATGACAATTTCGTGCATGTGGTCAGTCGCGCCCGCAGAAAACCGTTACAGCAGCTCCGCAAAAAAACGCATGACCAGCTGTCCCAGCCGCAGGGTTGCGCTGCGCCCTCCCCTGTATTGCTGCGTCACCTCGCGGCTCTGCGCCATCATCCGCTCAAAGTCTGCCCGAATATCCGCAACGGCGTCGCAGTCTGCCATAAAGCAGCCGTTTTCAAAATGATGATACAGGCTTCGATAATCCAGATTGATTGTTCCGCAGGTCGCCATGCAGTCATCCGCAACGCTCATCTTTGCGTGGCAGAAGCCCGGCGTCCACTCGAACACACGCACGCCGTTGCGCACCAGACAGTTGTAGAACGAGCGCGTCACGTTATAAACCATCTTTTTATCCGGAATGCCTGGCGTGATGATGCGCACATCCACGCCGCGCTTTGCCGCCAACGACAGCGCATGCGCCATTTCGTCCGTAATGATGAGATACGGCGTGATGAACCAGCAGTATTTCTCCGCTTTATTCGCCATGCTGATATAGACTTCTTCGCCGACATGCTCGTCATCCAGCGGGCTGTCCGCATAGGGCTGAATAAAACCGTTTCCTTCTGCCGCATACGTCGGGAAATACGTTCCAAGCGCCGTGTCCTCGTCATTCTCCGTGCGGATGGATGCGTTCCACATTTCAAGGAACGCTGCCGTCAGCGAGCGCACCGCGTCGCCCTCCATACGCACGCCCGTATCCTTCCACTGCCCGTAGGGATGCGTGATGTTGAAATACTCGTTGGCGAGGTTATAGCCGCCCGTATAGCCGATTTTGCCGTCTACCACCGTAATCTTCCGATGATCGCGGTTATTGAGGAAAACGTTCATCATCGGATGCACCGGATTAAACACATGACACCGAATACCGACCGCTTCCAGCTTCTCGGCAAACTTTTTGTTGACAAAGCCGATGGAGCCCATGTCGTCATAAAAAACCCGAACCTCTACGCCTGCCCGAACGCGCTCCTCCAGCACCTGCTGGATGCGGCTCCACGCCTGCGCATCCTCAATGGCGTGATATTCCATGAAGATAAACTTCTCCGCCTTCGCCAAATCCGCAAGCTGAGCTTCCAGTCCCTTTTCCGCCTCATCGAAATAGATGAGCTTCGTATTTTCGTAAACCGGATATTTCGCATAGCTGTGCAGATACGACGCAATGCCGCCCGCCTTCGGCTCTTTCGCCTTCAGCTCGTTGAGAACCTCCCGATTCTCCGGCAGCATCGGGAACAGCCTCGCATCCACCTCGCGGTATCGTCTGCTCATCATCTTCGTGCCGCCGTCCAGACCGACGAGCAGATACAGCGATACGCCGAGGATAGGGAACACCAGAATCAGAATAATCCACGGCATCTTCATCGTCGCCGTCTGATGCTGCGCGTATATCTTGAGTACCAGCAGGGTAGACAGCAGGCGCGTCGCCCAATCAATCCATTCAAAATACTGGTTCAGGTTCGTAAACATGTTGATGAGGAAGATGGCTTGCAGCAAAATCGCCAGCGCGGAAAAAACACCGTGCTTGACACCGTTCTGCGTTCTTTTCTTGCCCTCCAGGGTATCCATAAAATCGCTCCTTTCTTCTGTGCGCAGTTCCGCGATTACATGGCAATACACTGCTTCAACCCGCCGCAAACACGCTTGCAGATTCGCCTTACGCCTTTATTTTCACCTTTCGATATCGGAAGAACGTATACACCAGCATCAGGCACCAGCCCGCCGCGCATGCCCACGCCGCGCCGTTCAGCCCGATTCGGGGAACGAGCAGCCAGACCACCAGCGCACGCACGGAAATCTGGATAAACGTCGCAATAAGCGTCGTTTTCATTTCGCCCATGCCGCGGAAATAACCCTGAATTCCGTTGGTCAGACCCGGCAGGATGTAGAAAAACGCCATCAGCGTCAGGTAATCCACGCCCATGCCGATCATGCTCACGCTGTCCTGTGCCGCGAAAAGCCGCATCACCGGCGTCTTGACCGCCAGCACAATCAGACAAATCAGCACGCCGTAGACCGCTTCAATCCTCATTCCGTATCGCAGCGTCTGACCGACGCGCTCATGCTCTCCCGCGCCGCGGTTCTGCGCGATGCAGGTCATGATGCCCGATGAAATGCTCTGTTCGGGAATGCAGGCAAAGTCGTCTATGCGGCTGACCGCGTTGAACGCCGCCATGACGCTGACCCCCTGCGCGTTGATGACGCTTTGGATGACCGCTTTGCCGATGGGCTGACATGCCTGCTGAAGCGCGGTAATCGCGCCATAGGAGACGGTTTCGCTCAACAGCGTTTTGTCGATGCGCAAGTCGCGCAGACTCATATGCAGCAGCGGGATGTTTCGGTAAATATGCGCCGCGCAGAGCAGCGCGCTCACGCCCTCGGCGATGACCGTCGCCGCGCCCGCACCGATGACGCCCCATTTGCCAAATGCAACAAATACGACATCCAGTCCGGCGTTCATCACGCTTGCCACAGCAAGGAAAATGACAGGCGTTTTGCTGTCTCCGACGCTCCGGAGTGCCGCCGCGAGGATATTATACTGAAACGTAAACAGAAATCCGACAAAGATGACCCGCAGATACCCCGCCGCCATCGGCAGAACATCCGCCGGCACATTCATCAGCCGAAGCACCGGCTCGCTCAGCGGCAGCCCGATTAAAAAGACGATGAGCGACGCAATCGCGCCAAAAACAAGCGTCGTCGCAACCTCCCGCCTGAGCTTCTGCGTGTCGCCCGCGCCGAAAAAGCGGCTCATCAGCACCGATGCGCCGATGCTGACGCCCGACACACCGAGAATGACAATCGTCATGACGGGATTCGCCGCGCTGACCGCCGCCAGCGCGTTTTCTCCCGCAAATTTGCCGATAACGATAGAATCGACAGCGTTGTAGGTCAGCTGAAAGATATTCCCCAAAATCAACGGGAGCGCATACGCAATCAAATGTCGGGCGATGCTTCCCTGTGTCATTTTGCGCATGGCTTACACGCCCTCAATCCCCAGCTCTGCCGCGATTTCCCTCAATTCGGCGAGCGTTTTTTCCTCGACAGGCACGCCGTTTTTCAGCCTGTCTGCCTGTGCCTCATGCGCCTTTTCGCCGGGCGTATAGATGCGCGCGCATCCGGGAATCTTTTCGCTGTCGCGCAGAGCCTGCAAATAACCGCTCATCCGCGCACGAATCTCCGACGGATCGCCGAACATCGCTGGATCAAACGCCATGAAGAAGTGGCTGGTATGGTCGCCGTGTCCGCCGCACATCTCCGGAGAAACCATGCCCTGCGCCAGCACGCTGGTCAGAGCCTCCACCATGATGGCAAGCCCATAGCCCTTATGACCGCCGTTCAGCTCGCCTTCGCCGCCGAGGGGCAGAATGCCGCCCAAATCGCCGTTCAGAATCGACGCATTCATCTTATGCGCATCGCTGCACGTCTTTCCCTCTCCGTCGATTGTCCAGCCCTCGGGCATAGGCTTTCCGCGCTTGTTGTAGACCTCGACCTTTCCCAGCGTCACAACGGTTGTAGAAGCGTCAAACCAGAACGGATACGGGTCGGCAGGCATGCAGAACGCCAGCGGGTTGGTTCCCAGCATCGCCTCGCGTCCAAACGTCGGCACCATAATCGGCCCCGTGTTGGTCATTGAAAACGCGGCAAGCCCCTTTTTTTCCGCCATCAGCGGATAATAGCCCGCAATGCCGTAATGCGTAGAGTTGCGAACGACGGTCATGCCGATTCCGGTCTTTTTCGCCTTGTCGATTGCAATCTTCATCGCCTTTGCCGCCGTCAGATGCCCCATGGCAAAGTGCCCGTCGAGCAGCGCGGAAACCGGCGTTTCGCGGACGACTTCGGCTTTTGCATGAATGTCGATACTGCCTTTTTGAATGTTCTGATGGTAATACATCATTCTCTGTGCGCCGTGGCTCTCAATGCCAAACAGATCCGCCTGCATCAGAACATCCGTAATCTGCGCCGCATCTTCCTTTTCAAAGCCTTCTTTTTCATATGCGCGCTCCATAAACGCGCGAAGCTGCTGTGCCGATACTCTAGTATCCATGCTTGTTCCTTTCCTCGGGGGTATTTCCCAAATTCCGGCAGGGAAAGTGATGTATCCCTGTCTCTTTAGCTGTGATGCGCAGAAACGATTTTCTCTTTTTTCTTCTCAGCCATCCTGTTGTATTCTTCTGTATAGATACAGTGCCTTGTTGAGCCGATTGTCATCGTCATAACCTGTATCTACGGCGATAAGCTGGTAATTCGTGAACTCTGCTGGAAGCTCGTTCCAGCTGACCAGCACATAATCCGGTATGCCCTCGCGGACATAGCGGTCAAGCTCCCGCCTCATCACATCATACTGAACATTCAGCCGAACAAAGAACTTTTCCCGCGGCAGGATGCCCGTCGTCAGATACAATCCATCGTCAAGATGGCTGTATTGCAGCAGCGTCGCGTTCGGCTCAATATACGCCGCCAGATGCCCCTGCGCAATGTTTTCCAGCTTCTGCCCGCGCAGATAGGCGTTCGGCGTAAGCTGCCATGCCGCCGCCAGACTCAGCGCGCAGGCTCCAAGCGTCAGCCCGCACCTCAGGCTGCTCTTTTTCGGATATCCGACGCGAAGCACCAGCCGACGCGCCTGCATGATGCCGATTGCGGCAAACGGCGCAAGCGCAAGCAGACTGTACCGCCAGACGCGCCCCAGCAGCAGAACCGTAACGCCCTGCCCCAGCAGCATCGCCAGCATGCACAGCCGCACGGCGCGTGTTTCTCCCCTGTCGCACAGGAGTATGCCCATGCCCACCGCCGCCGGAATGACCCAAAGCGCGTTTTGCCGCATATACCGCGCGATTTCCTTCACATGCTCCGCCAGCGTCAGCGCGCCATCGCCGTAAAGGAAGATGTTGTTGGTCAGGTATGCCGTTACCGCATCTCCCAATGCGCCATTTACCGCAAAGTAAATCACCCAGAGCAGAATCGGCACAACCATGCCCGCCAAAAAGACACCTGCGCTCTTAAACGCCCGCCGCAGACCGCCTTCCCGAAGCGCAAGCACGCCCTCGCACAGACAAAGCCCCAGCATCGCGCCCAGCAGGGTATACTTGATTGTAAAAATCAACCCTGCCATCAAGCCGCAGAACGCCAGCCATGCAAAGCGCATCGGTCTGGCGCGTCTGCCATATTCCGCATAAGCAACCGCCATCGCCGCCATCAGCAGCGGCAGGCAGAACTCTTCCGCGCTGTCCCCCTTGCAAAACGACGGGCTGATCAGCACGATTGCGCCCCATACCGACGCGCCGCCGAGGGACCACGCTCCGCCCGCTCGCAGGCGGAAAAGCCGATATGACGCAAAAAGCGCCGCTGCCAGAGAAAGCGTTTCCATCAGATAGACGCCCAGAAAGCTGGAATCTGAAACGTATGCCGCCAGCGCGTGAAGCAGATAGAGCGTCGGACCCTTCTGCTCGTAAATATCCCGATACACAACGCCGCCCGCACGCATAACCCGCCCGACCGTCAGCAAGCAGTTGGCATCCGCCCATTCGTTAATGGGGTACAGGGGCGAGCTTTGCGAGACAAACAGCAGCATGACCGCCGCCATCGCCAGACAGAACGCCAGCGCACACGCCCATTCCCTTCTGCGTTTCCGGTTCACTGTGCATCCTCCTCGTATTCGGCGATTTCCCGCAGGAACGCATCGCCGTACCGCTCCATCTTTCTCTCGCCCACGCCCGCCACACGAAGCATCTGCGCACGGGTTCTCGGTGCTTTCTGCGCCATGTCGCGCAGTGTGGCATTCGTAAAGATAACGAACGGCGGCACATTCTGCTCCGCCGCAATCGCGCGGCGCAGATTGGATAGCCGCGTAAACAGCGCGCTGTCCGTAAATTTCTTCTGACGGACGCGGCTTTTGAGTTCCGGTGCTGCATCCGTCGGCAGAAGTGCCATGCGCACAGGGCTGTCCCCGCGCAGGAATTCCCGTGCGGCTTCGCCTATGCAAAGCAGTGGGTATCTCCCCTTTGTCACGTTCAGCGCATCCTGCGCAATCAGCTCGTCAATCATCAGGCGCACGTTTCCCTCGCCCTCCGCTTTCATACAGCCGAAAGCCGTGAGCTTGTCCAGCCCGCGTTCGCGAATCTTTGCATCCTTCTGCCCGCAGAGGACAGCGGCAATGGTTGCCTTGCCATATCGTCCATTCAGCAGCGTGACCAGAGCGACAATCATCCCCGCCTGACGGGTCACATCCCGCTGTTCCTCGCGCGCCAGACAGCCGGAGCAGTTGCCGCAAAAGGCGTTAGGCGGCTTTTCTCCAAAATATTCCAATATCTTCGTCCGCAGACAGCCGCCCTGTGTCGCGTAGAGCGTCATCCACTTGAGCCGTTCCTTGGCGCGGTCGCCGACAATCTGCCGCGTCTGCTCGTCAAGCTGGCTCGCGTCCTGCGCATGGTCAATCAAAAACGAGTTGAGCCGAACGTCGCTCGGCTGATACAGCAGGCAGCATGCCGCCTCCTCGCCGTCGCGTCCGGCGCGCCCCGCTTCCTGATAATAGCTTTCCAAATCCTTGGGCATGTTGTAATGAACGACAAAGGACACGTTGGATTTGTCGATTCCCATGCCAAACGCATTGGTCGCAACGATGACCGGCGAACGGTCGCTGACGAAATCCTCCTGCGCTCTGCTGCACATCTCATCGCCCATGCCCGCATGATAGCCTACCGCATCCACGCCGCAATCCTGAAGCATCCGCGTCACTTCCTCGACGCCCTTGCGCGTGCCGCAATACACGATGCCGCTCTGTCCCTTGTGTTCCTCCAGAAAACGCCTCAGCTCTGCGTCACGGTCCTTCGGGCGGCGAACCTCCAAAAAGAGATTCGGGCGGTCAAAGCCGGTGAGGATGGCGTGCGGTTCGCGCAGACCAATGAGCCGAATGATATCATCGCGGACGGTTTTCGTCGCCGTCGCGGTAAAGGCACTCAGGCGCGGCCGCTTTTCCAGTGCATTCAAAAACGGCGCGATATTCAAATAGCCGGGACGGAAATCCTGTCCCCATTGGCTGACACAGTGCGCCTCGTCCACAACGACCTGCGCGATATCCGCATTTCGAGCGAAATTCAAAAAGCTGTCGGTCATCAACCGCTCCGGCGCGACGTAGATGATGCGGTATACGCCGCGGCGGGCATTATTAAGCGCAAGCATGTACTGACGCGGGGTCAGCGTGCTGTTCAGGTATGCGGCGCGAACGCCGTATTGCAGCAGCGCACTGACCTGATCGCGCATCAGCGAAATAAGCGGCGAAACGACCAGCGTAATACCCGGCAGAACCAGCGCAGGAATCTGATAGCAAAGGGATTTTCCCGCGCCAGTCGGCATCACCGCCATGACCTCTCTCCCGCGCAGGATTGCCGCCACCGCATCCTCCTGTCCCGTTCTGAAATCGTCATAGCCGAATACCTCTTTGAGCGCTGTCCGCGCCGCCTCCATCGCCGTCATGCCTGCTCCTTCCGCTCCTCTGTAAGAATCTTTTTTATTATATCGCCCACAGCAAAGCAGCGTCAAGTCTGCCCCCGTAAATTGTGCATGCCGGAATATTTGTCCCCGTTTCTGCGCAGACTGCCGTTATCAGGAGGTGGCTGAACTATGAACCTGTACCCCAATCTGTACGCACTGCTTGAAAGCGATTCGCATGCACGGCAGCTCTTTGAACGTGCGCCCGCACAGATTCGGCGGCAGCTGCTCGTCAGGCGGCAGACCATCCGTTCCGTCGCCGCGCTGGACGCCGCCATCGAAGCCCTGCAAAGCTGAAATACCCAAAAACAATGCACTCCCCAACTGCCAGGCAGGGGAGTGCATTGTTTTTAGATTCTTTAAAAAGCCAAATCAGGAAAGGCGAATGAATTACTCCGCGAGCACATTCAGAGAAGATGCAATCGCGTCCGCGACCGGTAGGAAAGCCGCATCAGAAGCCGGCGTAAAGAGGAACATATAGTAGCCTGCGTCCACGCTGTCCGGCATCACAATACCGAGCATGTCGTTTTCTGCATCAGCAAAGACGACAACGGAAATGCCGTTGACTTCCTGAACCTGCGCATTTTCATAGACTTCGACCAGACCCGCCTGAATCTCCGCCGCGGTCTGTGCAGCATCCAGTTCCTTCCATACCACGACCAGTCCCTGCGCTTCGTCAGCAGAGCATGCCGCATACACATAGCCCTCTGCCGCCTGCTCGTCGTTCAGCTCGACGTCCGTCCAATCGGCAGGAATATAGAATTCAAAGCTCTCGCCCTGAATCAGCTGACCTTCCGCTTTCAATTCTTCCAGCGCGGCGGCATCCTGTGCAGCATCCGCGGCAGGTACTTCCTCAGCCAGAGCCAGAGAACCCATCATCATCGTAACCAGTGCAAGCGCGAGTGCAAACCATTTTTTCATTGCAGTTTTCCTCCTTATTTATGGGCAGCATCATCGTAATTGGAGCGCGGCGTCTGCCCCTTCCACTGCGTTCCGCGTGCCGATTCATAGTATAGTGCTTTTTACCAGCTTTCGCAACCGTTTTTGCACGAATGACGTTTTTTCTGCACGAATGACGCTGAATTTGCCCCGATTCCCGACAAGCCGCTTGGTTCTCGGTCCGGTTTGTGCTATACTTTGGGTATCCCATTTTGTCATTTCGGAGAGGCAAGTGATTCTCAATGAATATCCGCATCGCGATCGTCGATGACCAGCAGTCGGATCGCGACGCGCTGAAGGACGACCTTTCTCATCATATGCCGGTCGGTCTGAGTGCGTCGATTTCCTGCTTCGACAGCAGCGAAACCTTTCTGCACGGCTTTACGCCGGGCGACGATTCGCTTGTCTTTCTGGATATCTGCATGGGCGGCATGAACGGCATCGAAGCCGCGCGCCGCGTGCGTCAGCGAAGCGCACGATGTCTGATTGTGTTTCTGACCACATCGCGTGAATATGCGTTCGATGCGTTTCCCGTCCATCCGTTTGATTACCTCATCAAGCCCTATCGACCGGAGGAGCTCGCGCGTGTGCTGGCTTCTGCCTTTCGCTTTATGTCAGAATCCGAAACGCAGGTGGAAATTCGTCTGCCGCGCCAAAGCATCCTCCTTGCGTACAGCCAGATTGCCGCAGTCGCCTCCCACGGACATACGGTGGATATCTTCACCGTTCCGGACACATGCCTGAAAAGCTCGATGACCTTCAGAGAGCTGGATGCAGCCTTGCGCGGCGATGAACGCTTTCTGCCCTGCAACTGCGGCATACTCATCAACATGGACGAAGCACTCAAGCTGGACAGCGAAAGCATCCTGATGGCAAACGGCATGCACTTTCCTCTGCGCCAGCGCAATCGGCTTGAACTGATTAACCGCTTCACCGAATACCAGCTCAAGCGGATGATACGGAGATAATTTCAGATAATGCCGTCTGTATCTGTCAGCCTTTCCGCCAAACCGCGTTTTCTATCCGCACGGTTGATTTTACGCAGTTCCCCATGGTGGATTAAGCGGATATCTGTATCTTCATACGTCGCTTTCCCATTCAATGAACAGAATCCGACGAATTTGCTATAATAGTCGTCATCCAATTTGAATTGCATTTTCATTTTCGAATTCACGCCAAGGAGTTGTTTATGGATTCACCGCAGGTATCTACACGCATGCACACGCTGTTCACTGCTGTGCTCAGCGGTATTTCCTTTCTGCTTGCATACTACATCCGCTTCTTTCTGATGCGCGGCGCGTTTTCCTATGGCTTCAAGCTCTATCTGGCGATGGGGTTTGGCTCTGCCGTGCTGCATTATGTGATATACAGCCTGTTCTTTTATCCGCAGATGAACCTCTACCGCCGGTTCGGAAAGCTGGTTCAGCGCACGATTCTTTGCGAGGCCATCTGTGCCGGTCTGACGCTTGCATTCCTGTTTCTGGTGGGTTTGCAGAACGTGTCGCGCCTTGCCGTATTCATCAGCGCGGGCGTATCCATCTTCCTCATCAGCATCAAGCATTATATCGTCATGCGCGTCTATTCAACGCTCCATCGGAGCGGCATCTATCAACGCACGACGTTGCTCATTGGCGAGGGCGCAACCGCGCATCGCTACGCCTCCACCGTCATCAACGAGCCGGAGGCGGGTCATCACATGGTCGGCTATATCGCCGATGAAACCCTCTATGTCAACAGCAAACGTCTGGGTGATTACAACGCACTGGAAAGCGTGCTTTCCTCAACGCCTGTTGATGAAGCCATCATCGCCCTGCCTGCCAGCAAATATGTGCTGCTGGACGGCATTATCGCTCTGTGTGAAAAATACGGCGTGCCTCTGCGCATCATCCCCTGCTATGAGGAGCGCGTCAGCTATCAAATTGTGACCAGCAAATTTGAAGATATCCAGATGGTCGGCATTCGGGATATTCCGCTCAACCGCCTGTATAATGCGTTCGTCAAGCGCGCGTTTGATATCATCGTTTCGCTCAGTGCGCTGATTCTGCTTTCGCCGCTGATGCTCATCACGGCAATCGGCGTGCGCCTGTCCACGCATGACACGGTTTTCTTCACGCAGACCCGCATCGGCAAAAATAAAAAGCCGTTTAAAATGCTCAAATTCCGCAGTATGAAGCCCAATGACGGCGAGGACAGCGCATGGTCCACCAACGAGGACGACCGCCGGACTTTCTTCGGCGCACTGATTCGCAAGTTGTCCATCGACGAGCTTCCGCAGCTCATCAATGTGCTGAAAGGCGATATGAGCATCGTCGGACCGCGTCCTGAAATCCCGCATTTTGTCGAGCAATTCCGAGACGAGGTTCCGTTGTACATGATTCGCCATATGGTCAAGCCCGGCATTACGGGACTGGCGCAGGTCAGCGGTTATCGCGGCGACACATCCATCCGCGGACGTATCGACTGCGATATCGCCTATATCGAAAACTGGACGATCTGGGTTGATGTGCGGATTATTCTTCGAACGTTCACCTCCATGATTAACGATGAAACGCTTCCCCCGATGCACCGAACAGAGAAGCGTTGATTATTTCAACATAGCAAAGGCTGTTATTTCCGCTTTCAGTCGGAAATACAGCCTTTTTTAATGCGCAG
>URJN01000035.1 GCA_900548125.1 uncultured Eubacteriales bacterium | reverse complement strand
AGGAATGAAACGACCTTATTTGGGTGCAATTCTGTTTTTCATTAACCGCTATTCACAGAAGAATTCATAAAACTTAGAGATAAAAAAACACGTAGGACGCTCCGACAACGAGCGTCCTTTTTGTATTCATCGGAAAGGAGAAAACATGGATACGCAAATTATCAGTCTGGCAAACCAGAAGGGCGGCGTAGGCAAAACGACGACCTGCGCCAATTTGGGTATTGGTTTGGCGAGAGAAGGAAAGCGCGTGCTGCTGGTAGACTGCGATCCGCAAGCCAGCCTGACGCTCAGTTTGGGATGGAGGAAGCCGGAAACCCTGCCGGTGACGCTGGCTACGCTCATGGGCAGAGTTCTTCAGGAACAGCTCGTTCATGCCGAAGAAGCGATTCTGCATCATGCGGAAGGGGTGGACTTGATTCCCGGCAGCATTGCCTTATCAGGCGTGGAAGCGTCGCTGGATACACGGCAGAATGTGCTGAAACGGGTGCTGGACGATTGCAGAAAAGACTACTCCCATGTGCTGCTGGACTGTATGCCGTCGCTGGGCATGATGACGATCAACGCGCTGGCGGCGGCAGACAGCGTGCTGATTCCGACCATACCGCATTATTTGTCGGTAGATGGACTGGGTAAGCTGATGGAAAGCATCGGCAGGATGCGCCGGGGATTGAACAGGGGGCTGCGGGTTGAAGGAATTCTCATTACAATGGCAAGCCGCACGACGTATGCCCGTGAAATCAGCGAATTGCTTCGGACGCAGTATGGAACAAAGATCAAGGTGTTTGATACCGTAATTCCGCACTCCATCAGGGCGGCGGAATGTAGCGCCGAAGGAAAAAGCATCTTCGCGTATGATCCGAAGGGCAAGGTCGCGCAGGCGTACAACGCGCTGACGAAAGAGGTGATTCAGCATGAAAAGCAACGCCAGAAACATCGAGCTGAAATCGGTCGATGATCTTTTTGCGACGGAAGAAAGCAGAGCGGATGCCCAGCGGGAAAAGGTGCAGGAAATCCCGTTGGGTGAGCTGCATCCGTTCAGAAATCATCCCTTCAAGGTTAAGGACGACGCGGCGATGCAGGACACAGTGGACAGTGTGCGCGAGTATGGCGTGCTTGTCCCCGCGATTGCGCGTCCTAATCCTGACGGCGGCTATGAGCTGATTGCGGGACACAGGCGGCATCATGCGTCTGAGTTGGCGGGCAAGGAAACCATGCCGGTTATCATTCGTGATCTTGACGACGATGCTGCTACAATTATCATGGTGGACAGCAATTTGCAGCGTGAGGAGCTGCTGCCGAGTGAACGGGCTTTTGCCTATAAAATGAAGCTCGAAGCACTCAAACATCAAGGAAAAAAGACTTTAGACCAACTTGGACCAAAGTGGAGTACACAGGAAATAGGAAAAGCTGGAAATGACAGCATGTCGCAAGTCAAGCGTTTTATTCGATTGACCGAGCTGATTCCCACCCTGCTGGACATGGTGGATGAACGCAAAATTGCATTTAATCCTGCGGTCGAGCTGTCCTATTTAAAGAAAGAAGAACAAACCCTTCTGCTTGAGGCGATGGACAGCGAACAGGCAACGCCGTCGCTTTCTCAGGCACAACGATTAAAGAAATTCAGCCAGCAGAAGATGCTTTCCCTTGACGTGATGCGGGCAGTCATGAGCGAAGAAAAGAAAAACGACCTTGATCGGGTGACGCTGAAAAACGAAACGCTGCGCAAGTATTTTCCGAAATCCTACACGCCAAAGCAAATGGAAGATACCATCATCAAGCTGCTGGAAGGCTGGTATAAAAAGCGGCAGCTTTCGCAGGAACGGTGATGAATCATAAGTGCTTGCGAAATCATAAGCGACGTGATAAAATAAACTTGAAATAGAGCATGGACGAATGAAACGATGGCTCAAAGGAGAGGAACAAACATGTCCATTCAGGATACGGCAACCAAACAGTATGTTTCGGAAGCGGAAGTGTTTGCAGATGCTTTTAACTATCTGATTTATGATGGCGAACAGGTGATTAAGCCGGAACAACTGACCGATATGGATACGACGCAGTATGTGATTCCATATCATGAGGATGAAAAAGGCAAGCCGGAAGCAACACAGAAATACCGCGATACGCTTAAAACGCTGGCGGTAAAAACGGATGATCGGTACACCTATCTCGTGCTGGGAATAGAGAATCAGAGCCATGTGCATTATGCCATGCCGGTTCGCAACATGCTATACGATGCCATGTAGCTCGAAAAGCAAGTGCGTGATCTGGCAAGCCAGCATCGTAAGGAAGGAAAAAATGGTACATCGGAAGAATATCTTTCTGGTATGAAGAAAGAAGATCGGCTGTCCCCTGTGATTACGCTGGTCATCAACTTTGGCGGAAAGAAATGGGATGCGCCGCTCAGCCTGCGCGAGATGTACGGCGAGCAGCCGGAAAAAGTTCTCCCATTTATTCAGGACTATCGGGTTTTCATGATTGACCCGATGGAGATGGGCGACAACGATTTCCAGAAGCTGAACAGCAGCCTGCGCGAGGTGCTGGCGTATATCAAATACCAGCGGGATAAGGCACAGATGGAAAAACTGCTGAATGAGGATTCAAAGTTCAGTTGTCTGGAAACAAATGCGGCTCTGGTTATCAATGCTATGACGAATGCGGGAATTGCGATTGACCCGAACAAGGAGGTTGTAAATATGTGTGAAGCGATTCGGCAGATGGTTGACGAAGGAATCATGCTGGGCGAAAAACGCGGCGAAGAACGCGGCGAAAAGCGCGGTGAAATGCAGAAGGCACTGGCTATTGCTCGTCGTATGCTTGAAATGGGCTGCTCTGAGGAATTGATTATTTCCGCAACGATGCTGACAAAGCAGGAAGTTGAAAAATTGAGCAAAACAATCAAGCAGTAAAGGCTATGCTCAAGTGCTTTGAAGGTGAAAATACGAGTATGTGTGAAGCAATTCGGCAGATGATTGATGAAGGAATTATGCTGGGTGAAAAGCGCGGTGAAATGCAGAAGGCACTGGCTATTGCTCGTCGTATGCTTGAAATGGGTTACTCTGAAGAACTGGTTATTGACGCAACGATGCTGACCAAGCAGGAAGTTGAAGAATTGAGCAGAACAATCAAACAGTAATTCTCAGCAGGAAAAGCGAAAAGTATTCTGCAAGGCGTTTACCGAAAGGCGAACGCCTTTTTCTATACCCATGCGAAGGGAGGTGAAACAAAATGACCGTAGTCTTTCGAGTTATCAAAACCAAAAACTACACGATGATGTCCAATCAGCATTTGAAGGATAAACGCCTGACGCTCAAAGCAAAAGGGCTGATGTCGGTGATGCTGTCCCTGCCGGAGAACTGGGATTATACGCTGCGGGGGCTGTCGGCAATCAGCAAAGAGGGCGTGGACGCGATCAGCGAAGCCGTCAAGGAATTGGAGCGTTCGGGCTATGTGATCCGAAATCGAAAACGGGACGAGCACGGACGGCTGAGCGGGACGGAGTACCTGATCTACGAGGACTGCCACATGAACAGCCAGCCTGCGCAGGACGCGCCTAAGCCGGAAAAACCAAAACGGGAAAATCCAAGACTGGAGAATCCGGTTCAGGAAAAGCCTGTGCAGGAGAATCCAAAGCAGGAAAAACCTGAACAGGAAAATCCCGCACAATTAAATACGAATAGATCAAACACGAATTCAGAAAAAACGTATCCACCAAATACTCAGGGAGAAAATCCTTATCCATCAATCCATCTCAGGGAAAGGCAGGAAGATGTTGCGGCGATTCGGGACAGCGTGCGGTCGCAGATCGGGTATGACTGCCTTGTCACGCCGTATAACCGGGATCGGATGGATGAGATCGTCGAGCTGATGGTGGAAATCCTCTGCACCGGCAGGGAAACAATCACGATTTCCGGGGCGGAGTATCCCGCCGAGCTGGTCAGGGAGCGGATGCGCAAGATCAACAGTATGCACATCGAGTACATCTTCGGCTGTCTTGAGCAGAACGCGAGCCGTGTCCGCAACATCAAGAAATATCTGCTGACCACGCTGTTCAACGCGCCCGCGACGATGGGCAATTACTACGATGCTCAGGTGCGATACGACCGGCGAAAGCGGGAGGAAGATTATGAAAACTGGCTCGATGAGCTTTAGAAGGGAGTGGTGTCCATGAAAAACTATTTTCAATTCGCCTGTGAACTCGAACCCATTGACCGATTTCCCGGCTGCATGAGCAAAGACGACCTGCTTGAGAACCTGCTGCGGCAGGATACGCAAGCAGGTTTTCTTTTGCCCGAAAAGCGGACGGAAACCGCGCTTCGGGTGATGCAGCTGGAGCAGGAAGCCGAGCAGCGGACGTGCGAGATCAGCGGCGGCTGGTTTCCCAGACGGGTGCTGTTCTTCGCCGTGCCGCCGGTGGACGGAAAAGCCTGCCAGCTCTGCGCGTTGACGCAGATTGAATCCGGCAGGTGTTACCTGTTTACGCCGGACTGTACCCCGATTCTGGTCTACGCCATACAGGGCAGGAAGCTGTACTGCCTGTGAGAAGGGAGGAACATCATGAAGCAAAAACATGCGGATTCGCCCTCGGCTTTTCTTGCGGCGGCAATGGCTGTGACGGGCGCGGCGATGCTGCTCTGCCCGCTCATCGGGCAGAACACGGAAATGAATCGGAGCGCGGCAGAATATGACGACCTGCGCGTTCAGCTCAAAAGCGAGGAACCGGCGCAGGCAACGGACGCGCCTGCACAGGATAAAAGTGCCCTGCGCGTACTGCTTGGTTTCCCAAGCGCAACGCAAGAACCGCTTGAACTGCCCAAAACGGATGAATCCCCGCCTGAAATCGACATCGGGACAGGCGCAGACCTTGCGGCGTGTCTGGCACAGAACGACGATTTCATCGCGTGGATCAGGATTCCCGGCACGAACGTGGATTATCCCGTCGTCTGGACGGACGACGCCGAGCATTACCTGCATTACACGTTCACAGGGAAGCAGGGCGCGGCGGGAACGCTGTTTTCGCTGCTGAAAACGGATTACAGCATTCCAAACCGCAATATCGCCATTTACGGGCATCATCTCAAATCCTCCGGCGAGAAGATGTTCACGTCGCTCATGCGGTACAAGGACGCGGATTTCTATGCAGGACACGAAACCGTGCTGCTCGATACGCTGTATGAAAGCGGATCATACCGCATTTTCGCCGTGTTGAATTTTCACAGCAGCGAGTGGGACGCTTCACAGGCGGATTTTGAAAACGATGCGGCGTTTCGGGATTTCATCCAGTATGCCAAGAGAAACGCGCTGTACGACACGGGTGTGACGGTCGGCGCGGAGGATTCCATTCTCACGCTGATTACCTGTGACCGAAGCTATGGCGGCAAAGCGGGACGGCTTGCAGTCGTAGCTGTACTTGAAAAAAGCAGGAGGAACTTATGAAACACAAAATCAAACGTCTTTTGTCTTTGCTGCTGTCGCTGATGATGCTGACGGCGGCTTTTCCTACGTCGATATGGGCGGAAGAAACGGGGTTTGCCCAAGCAACAGGCGCGGAAGCAGAGCTTCCGAACGAGCCGGAAGCAACAGCCGAGCCGGAACTGCCGGTTGAATCACCGGAGGCAACAGGCGAGCCGGAGCTTCCAAGCGAGCCGACGGAATTGCCGTCGGAAATCGAAACGCCGGAGGGCACGGCAGAGCCGACTCCGCAGGTTACCGAAGCCCCCCTGCCAACGCCTGAACCTGAAGCAGCACATCAGGCGGGCATGTTCGTTCTCGTCACGGAAAATACGCGCGTGTTTTCGGATGTGGATGAAACGGCGGACGAGGCAGACGGCGAGTTGTACGACGGCAGTTTTGTCCGCACCGCAAACGTCCGGGTGGAAGAAGTCCGGCAGGACGGCATGGGGCGAACATGGCTGCTGGTGCGCTATCTGTACGGCGAGGAAGAACCCGATGGAGAGATGGCGTGGACGGACACGGCGACGGTCTGGGTGATGGCGGAGGAAATCCAGCCGTCCGATGCGGCAGATTTTGACGTGACGGCTTACGCCTTCCCGTTTACGCCGGTGGAGCTGTACGCGGCGAATAACCCGCCGAGATTGCAGACGCTCAGCGGCAACACAGGCGAGTTTTACGCGGGGCAGACGGTATACGCCTATTCCGTGCATGACGACGTGCAGATTGCGTCGCTCAAAAACTATGGCGCGATTTACGCGACAAGGCATTACATCAACGAACATGTGGTCTACTGTCTTGAGCATACGATGAACAGCCCCGGCATCAAAGACAACCCGGAAGGACCTTATAAGGTCGTCGATCTGGCGCAGTACGGGCAGACGCAGGGTTACTCCGGCATCATATACAGCGAAAAGACGATGCACGCCATCGGCTGGGTACTGCGGCACACGTTTCCCTTCATGGGGATTGACCGGTATGAGGATGAATGCCTTGAATGGTCGAGAGCGGCGGGGCAGTTCGCCATCCGCGAGGTCATCAAACAGCTGGAAGGTTCACAGTATGTCCGCGATTATTGGCGTATGGATGATTTTTACCGCGCAACAGGTCAAGCGCCCAAGGAATATCTCGAATATGCACGTTGGCTGGCGGCAAACGCCCTGACCTATGCGCAAATGACCGGCGAAATCACGGTATCAAATGTGTCCGTATCCATTGCCAACGGCGTATGCACCGGCACGGCGACGCTGACCACGGACGCACCGCGCATCCGCATCTGCCGCTCGGTCGGAACGATTACCGGCTATACGGGCGGCGAGGACGGCACATACGTCTATCTGAACAGCGGCGACACCATTACCGTTTCCCAAGCAGGAAGCGGTTTTTCTTTTACTGCGGAATCCGTTTCGACGGAGGAGCTGGAAGCCAATTTTCTGGTCGCCGTGCCGGATGCGAATGTGCAGAAGGTCGTCATTCCGCAGCGGGGATCGCCGTATCCGCTCAAGTCCACGGAAATCCGCTTTGATATGCCGAACGGCGCACTGGTCGTGACTAAGACGGATGCGGCAAGCGGCGCGGTGCTGGCGGGCGCGACGTTCGAGCTGACGAACGCTTCCGGCACAGTTGTGGCGACGCAGACCACAGACGCGGACGGTGCGGCGCACTTTAATAACCTTCCGGCAGGAAATTATACCGTGCGCGAAATCAACGCGCCGACGGGATATCTCGTCGCTGTGCCGGATAGTCAGAGCGTGACCGTCACGGCAGGCGAAACGACGGGCGCGGCGTTCGCGGATGAACGGATTCGGGGCAGAATCCGTATCGCCAAGACGGACAGCCTGACAAAAGCGCCGCTGGCAGGCGCGGAGTTCACCATCACACGCACAGACGGAACGGGAACACCCATCGTGCTGACCACCGACGTAAACGGCAATGCCGAAACGGACTGGCTGGATTATGGGCGGTATCGCGTGACGGAGAGCAAAGTTCCCGCGCACTATGAAACCAGCGGCTTTTCAACCGAAATCGACTGCACGGAAAACGGAAAGACCTATCTCATCGAGGCCGAAAACGAGCCGACGAAGGGCTTTATCCAGATCGTCAAGACCGACGCGCTGGACGGCAGACCGATTGAGGGCGTGCAGTTCGATATCGTGGACGCGGGCGGCAACGTTGTCGGCACAATGACCACGGATGCAAACGGCGCGGCAACGTCGCCTGCATTGTTCAAGGGACAATATACCGTGCGCGAGCATGAAAACCCGACGGGCTATGTGGCGGAACTGGCGCAGCAGGACGCGGCGGTGAATCCGGACGAAACGACATATCTGGGCGCGAGCAATCAGCCGATTCAGGGCAGGATCAGGATCGTCAAGCGGGATCAGCTCACAAAAGAGCTGCTGGCGGGCGCGGAGTTTACCGTCACGCGGCTCAGCGGTCTGCCATCCCATCAAGGAGCGGGCGACGGCGAGGTCGTCGCGGTCATTACGACGGATGCGGACGGCGTTGCCGAAACCGGCTGGCTGACGTGGGGAACCTACCGCGTGACGGAAAGCAAAGTGCCGGAGCATTTCGTGGACGCGGGCTTTTCGGCGGATATCGTCATTGACGAGGAAAACTTCAAAACCTGCGAGCTGGAAGTCGAGAATGAGCCGACAAAAGGCTTTATCCGCCTGACCAAAACCGACCGGGCAAACGGCAACCCGATTGCGGGCGTGAAGTTTGATATCTATGAAAACGACGAATACGGAAATGCGCTTGTCGGCAGCATGACGACCGGCGCGGACGGCGTGGCAATCTCCGAGCCGCTGCGCAAGGGACACTACATCGTGCGCGAGCATGGCGCGACAAAGGGCTACGTTTTTGAAGAAATCGCGCTGGACGCGACGGTCAAACCCGACGAAACGACCGACCTTGCGGCGACGAATCAGCCCGTCCGGGTCAAAATCAAGATTTATAAGCGCGATAAGGACGAATATGCAGGCGATAACCCCAACAGCAAAAATCGAAAGACCCTGCCCAGACAGGCGAGCATCGACCCGCCGAAATCACGCGGCGACGGCGAGCTGACCGGCGCGGTCTTTCAGGTGCTGGCGGGCGCGGCAATCAAGGACAGACAGGGCAACGTTCTGTTCAAAAAAGGCGATACCGTTGTGGATGGGCTGACGACGGCGGGCGAGGATGCGAGTGCTGCAACGGGCGAGTTGTGGCCGGGGCTGTATGAAATCGTGGAGTTGACCCCGCCAAAGGGCTATCATCCGAGCGAAAAACACATCTTCGTCGATACCGTCAGCGCCGCAGGGCAGTCCGAAGAAGCCGTCGTGAAATATGAAGGACTGAAAACCAACGCCATCCGGCTGGGCGCGCAGGCAATCGTCAAGATTTTAGGCGACGACTACGACGACCCTGCCCCGGATCGCGTCGAGCAGCCGGAAGTGGGCGCAGAGTTCAACGTGTATCTCAAAAGTGCGGGCAGCTATGAAAACGCGCGTCCGTTTGAGCGCGATCATCTGGTGACGAATAAGCGCGGATACGCCAAGACCAAGGCGCTGCCCTACGGCATCTATGTGCTGGAGCAAACGAAGGGCAAAGAGGGCTATGAAATCAAAGGCGCGATTGAGTTTGAAATCGACGGGACGGAGGATATCCAGAACCCGCCGCCGCTGACACTCAGCGACCGTCCGATTCTCTACCGCCTGCGTATCCTCAAGACGGATCGCGAAACGGGCAAGACCGTCAGGCTGGCGCATACGTCGTTTAAGCTCAAGGACGCAAACGGCGAAACGGTGCGCCAGACGGTGCATTATCCGACCGAAAAGGAGATCGACACGTTCACCACGGATGAAACGGGCGGCGTGACCCTGCCGGAAACGCTCAGGTGGGGCTTGTACTACATCGAGGAGATTTCCGCGCCGGAAGGCTACCTGATTCGGACGGAGTCCCTGCCCGTGATGATCGGGCATGACGGCGACGAACCCGGGCAGACGTATGAACTGAACATCGAAATGCAGGATGAGCCGGTCAAGGGACAGATTCTCGTGCAAAAGACCGGCGATATGCTCGTCGGCTTTGAAACCGTGAATGCATACGGCTATGCGGTGCAGAAGCCGGTGTATGAACAGCGGAATCTGGCAGGCGCGGTCTTTGAACTGCGTGCCGCCGAGGAGATCGTCGGCAGGGACGGAACGGCGTGGTACGGCGAGGGCGAGCTGGTCGATACGATCATCACGACGGCGGGCGGCGAGGATGCGTCCAAACTTCTGCCGCTGGGCAGATATACGCTGACCGAGGTCAAAGCGCCGGAAGGATACGCGCCGGATGATGCGCCGCGCGAAATCGAGCTGGCGTATGCGGACGATCAGACCCCGCTGGTGAAGATCCGCGTGGAGGTCGGCAATACCTATCTTCCCGCCGCTATTACGCTGCACAAAGAAGCCGAAGTCATTCGCACGACGGAAGCAAACGGTGAAGTGCTGCGGACGCTGCACAGCGAGCCGGGCGAAGGCTTTGTGTTTGGGCTGTTCAGCGAGCGGGATATCCATGAAAACGGCGTGACCCTGCTGGCAGATACGCTTGTGGCTGTCGGCATGACCGATGAAAACGGCAGGCTGACGTTTGACGGCACATTTCCGCATGGCGACTACTATGTGCGCGAGCTGCAAGCCAAGACAGGCTGGAAGCTCAATCCAAACCGTTTCCCGATTACGCTTGAGCCGGGTAGCGACGCGGTAATCCGCGTCGAGCTGGCGCAGCCCATCTATGACGAGCTGGTTTATACGCCCGTGACGCTGACCAAAACCGATATCACCGGCGCGAAAACCGTTCCGGGCGCACAGATCGAGGTCAGAAACGAGCAGGGCGAAATGATTTACCGCGCCACGACCGATGCGAACGGCGAAATCCCGGATATCCCCGTTACGCCGGGAACATACACCTTCCGCGAAATCCTTGCGCCGAGCGGCTATGCGCTCAATGAAGCCAAAACGCGCTTCACGGTGGACGAGCAGGGAAATGTCACGGGCAACACGATGCTGCGCGACGACTATACCCGCGTACAGCTCCGCAAGCAGGACGAAAACGGCGTGCCGCTTTCCGGCGTGGAATTTGCGCTGGTTACGGAAACAGGCACGCGCCTGATGACCGCCGTTTCGGACGCAAACGGCTTGGTGACGTTTGAGAAAATCCCGTATGGAAGATATACCGTCGAGGAAACCCAGCCGCTCCCCGGATATTTCAAAACCGCCGTGCATGTCCATCTGACGGTGGACGGTACGTTTGTCAACCCGAACGAGCCGCTGGAAACCGTCACCAATACGCCGATGCGCCTTGCGTATAAGAAGGTGGATACATCCGGCAGACCGCTTGCGGGCGTGGAGTTCAGCCTGATTAACGCCGCAACCAACGTCGTGACCGAGGTGGCGGCGAGCGACGAAAACGGCGAATTTATCTTCCGTCACATCGACTACGGCGACTGGATTATCCGCGAAACCGCCGCGCCCAATGGGTACAGACGCATGGAGGACATGCTGCTGCATATCGGCGAGGACTTCGTGCAGCCTGAGCCGATTACGCTGGTCAACGTGCCAAGCAGCTATATGTTCATGAAGATGGATGGCGACGGCAATCCGCTTTCCGGCGTGAAATTCGTGCTGGAAGATGCAAACGGAAATGTGCTGCGCGAGATGGAGAGCGGCGAGGACGGCACGGTGCTGCTTGAAAATCTCGATTATGGTCAGTATGTCGTCCGTGAAACCGAAGCACTCCAAGGCTATGTGAAAACTGAGGACACGCTGACGTTCACCATCGACGAAAGCTACGTTGTTCCCGAAGAAATGCCCTGCCTTGTCAATGAAAAGGAGGACGAAAAGCACGATATTCAGACCGGCGTGGATATTGAGCTGACCCCGATGATGACGGAGGGCGCGGCACTGCTGCTGCTTGCCGGAATTATCCTGATCGGGCGCAGGCTGGCGGACAGGAAACGGAGGAAAAAGTAAGATGAGGTATTTGCTGCACAGACTGGCGGTTCCGCCGTGAATCGCCTGTAAAATCAGAGAAAGGAGTTGATTTTCTTGCAGGAAGAAGTTGAAATGCGCACCGTTACGATGGCATTTCATGCGAGCAAATTCTCAGGAAGGGTAATGAAAAACGGCATAGCAAAGCTGCTTCACGCCATGCACGGCAAATTGACTGTGCCGCATGGCAAGCAGTCTGTCCGACAGCTTGCACGGCAAAATCAGGGCATGACCAACATCGAGATCGACGATCCCGATATCCATGCCTTTGAACGCATTGCGCGTAAATATGGCGTGGACTTCGCCGTCAAGAGGGCGAAAAGTGATGAAACGAAATATCTCGTTTTCTTTAAAGCCCGCGACGCGGACGCGCTGACGGCAGCTTTTCAGGAATATACAGATCGGCGCGTTCGTCAGGCGGAGCACCCGTCTCTCATGGAAATCCTGAATGAGACAAAGGAAAGGGTCGCCCGGACTGCCCCGACGCGCAAGGCAGAAAGGGAGAGGACGCGATGAAAAGAAAATGGCTGCATGAACTGCCGTATCTGCTGATTGCGCTCTACGCGACGAAAATCGGACAGGCATGGCGGCTGGCAGAAGGAACGGATGCGGCGCATAAGCTGCTAAGCCTGATGGACAGCCTTTCTGCGTCGTTTGCGTCGCCCCTGCCGAGCTTTGAGCTGCATGACTTATGCATCGGGCTGCTGCTGGGCGCGGGCTTTCGTCTGTTCATTTTCATTAAAGACAGTGAAAAAAAGAAGTATCGTAAAGGGCGTGAGTATGGCTCGGCACGCTGGAGTGCATAATTTTAAGTGTAAATGACACATACATGGACGCACAGGAGGTTATGCACATGACTGATTATAGCAAAATTACAGCCCTTTACTCCCGCCTTTCCGTGGG
>URJN01000034.1 GCA_900548125.1 uncultured Eubacteriales bacterium | reverse complement strand
CTTGATCGTCCGCTGAAAAAACAGAAGGATTTTGACAAGCATGCGGGCGAATTGGTGGAGGTTCATCTTTTCCGCCCAATCGAGCGCCGCAAGCAGTTTGAAGGCGAACTGGTTGGGCTTGAGGACGGCGAGATTGTCATTCGCGCCGGCGAAAACGAAATGCGCTTTAAGCAGAAAGAGGTTTCGCTGTGCAAGCCTGTGATCGTTGTCACGGAAGAGGATATTGCTCTTGACGACGAGGATGAAGAAGCCGCTGGGGAGCAGAGCGAGGAAGGAGAAGCGTCGGATGAACAGCAGATCTAAAAAGAACGAGCAGCCTGAAAAGGAAAACATGGTCGCCGCGGTTGCCGCTCTGGCGAAAGAGAAGAACATCAGCAAGGAAGTGCTCTTTTCTGCGATTGAAGAGGCACTCAAGAGTGCGTATAAGAATAATTTCAGCAAGGAATACGGCATGCCGCCTTCCAATGCAAACGTTCGCGTGGAGCTGAACCGCGAAACGGGTGCTGTGCGCCTGTTTGCGCGCAAGACGGTTGAACGCTGGGTGACGGATGAGGCTTCCGAGATTTCCATCGAGGATGCCCAGAAGATTCAGCCGAGCTATCAGCAGGATGATATCGTCGAGGTCGAGGTGACGCCGGATAACTTCCGCCGTGTCGCTGCGCAGACTGCGAAGCAGGTCATCGTGCAGAAGATTCGTGAAGCCGAGCGCGGCAAGGTCTACGATGACTTCATCGAGAAGGAAAACGAAATCCTGACCGCAATTGTCCACAGCGTCGATCCTGAAACGAAGGATGTCTACGTTGAGCTGGGCAAGACGGAGGGCGTTCTGGAGCCGGCTCAGCAGATGGCGACGGACGTCTATACGCCGGGCGAGCGTTTCAAGGTCTATGTGCTGGAGGTCGTTGCCGACCGCCGTCTGGCTCGTCCGGGCGCAAAGCACGGTCCGCAGGTCAGCGTGTCCCGCATCCATCCGGGTCTGGTCAAGCGTCTGTTTGAGCTGGAGGTTCCGGAGATTCAGAGCGGCATCGTGCAGATTAAGTCCATCTCCCGTGAGGCGGGCAGCCGCACGAAGATGGCGGTGCATTCCACCGACCCGATGATTGATCCGGTTGGCTCCTGCGTCGGTCCGCGCGGTCAGCGCGTGGATCGCGTCGTCGCGGAGCTGCGCGGCGAAAAGATTGATATCATCAAGTGGTCTGCCGATCCTGCTGAGTTTGTGGCAAATGCCCTGAATCCGGCGCATGCGGTCAACGTATTCGTCAATGAGCAGGAAAAGGCTTGCCGCGTGGTCGTGCCGGATAATCAGCTGTCGCTTGCCATCGGCAAAGAGGGTCAGAACGCCCGCCTTGCTGCCCGCCTGACGGGATGGAAGATTGATATCAAGAGTCAGAGCCAGATTGACGAGCAGCTCGCCGCCGAGGAAGAGCAGCCGAGCGAAACCGCGGAAGAGTAAGAGCGGGGTGCGCTGATGAAAACACGCAAGATTCCCATGCGCATGTGCGTTGGATGCCGCGAGATGAAGGAAAAGAAGGAGCTGCTGCGCATTGTACGCAACGCGCAGGGCGAAATCAGCTTCGATCGCATAGGCAAGGCTCCGGGACGCGGCGCATATATCTGCAAGTCGAAGGACTGCCTGACCAAGGCGGTTCGCCAGCGTCAGCTTGAACGCGCGCTGGAAGCGAAAATCGACGAAGCGGTATACAATCAGTTGATGGAGGAAATTGATGCCGATTAAGCGGGATGCGTTTTACGCCATGCTGGGCATTGCCATGCGCGCGGGGGCGTTGAGTCTCGGCGAGGGCGGCGTGTCCAAGGCGATATCCTCCGGAGCGGCGTTGACGGTGCTGCTGGATGCGGGTGCATCCGAAAATACGAAGAAGAAGTTCCGTGATTCCTGCACGTTTTACAAAGTTCCACTTTTTGAAACGGAGCAGGATCGTCTGGGGTACGCTATTGGCAAACCCGGACGCATGAGCGCGGCAGTTGCTCAGGGAACGCTGGGTGAGAAGCTGCTTCTTATGGCGCGGGAAGAGGTTGACGGCGAAAACGCCGATCAGGGAAGATAACGACAGTGACGCAGAATTGCGGGGGTGCGAGGGCAGAATGTCCAAGATGAAGGTTCAAGACGCAACAAAGGAACTCAGCCGCCGGGCGGCTAAACTGCTGGGGGACGTAACGGGAGTTCGTACCGCGGCGGAAAAGACGCTTGCCGAGCTGCGCAAGATTGAAAGCGGATTTACGCAACAGCAGGAGGCGGAAAGAGAGGAAAAGCGCCGCGAAGAACAGCAGAAGGCGCTCAGCTCTCAGAGCAAGGCATGGACGATGCCCGACGACGTTCCGGAAGAAAAGAAAGAAGAAAAGAAGGCGGAGCCTGTTCAGGAGAACAAGCCCGTTGAAACGGAAGCGAAGCAGGCTGCTCCCGCGCCGCGTGCACCGCAGAGCGCGCCCGCTCAGAATGCACGTCCGCAGACCGCCGCACCGCGCGCTCAGCAGGGCAATTTTGCTCCGCGTGGTCAGCAGGTCGGCGCACAGGGCGGTCAGCGTCCGATGAATGCGCCTCGTCCGATGGGCGGGCAGGGCAATTTCCAGCCGCGCGGCAATGGTCAGCAGGGCGGTTTTGCCCCGCGTGGTCAGCAGCAGGGTGGTTTTGCGCCGAGAGGACAGCAGCAGGGCGGCTTTGCTCCGCGCGCTCAGCAGGTCGGTGCGCAGGGCGGTCAGCGTCCGGCAGGCGGTCAGCGTCCGATGGGCGGCGGCAGACCGCAGCGTGCGCCGAAGGGTCCGGAATTGATGCCGACGGTCGAAAAGGAGCGTGTTTCCAACTACGATCCGAACAAGAAGATGCGTCAGCGTCAGCATGACCCTGAGCATCAGCCGGTAAAGAACCGCAAGCAGCTTGCCCGCGATACGGGCTACGGCATGGATGACGATATCGTCCGCGGACGCCGCAAGAAGGGGCGCCAGATGTCTGCCCAGCAGATGATGGCTCCCATCAAGATTGAAACCGCGTACATGACTGCCGAAACGATTACCGTTCGTGACCTGACCGAGCGCATCGGCAAGCCGGCGGGCGAAATCATCAAGAAGCTGATGCTGCTGGGCATCATGGCGACCATCAACCAGGAGCTTGATTTCGATACGGCTTCTTTGGTCGCTTCTGAATTCGGCGTAACGCTGGAAATGAAGCTCGATAAGACTGCGGAGGACGCGCTCTCTGCTGAGAACGTGGAGGACAGCGAGGAAGAACTCGTTTCCCGTCCGCCGGTCGTCACCATCATGGGTCACGTTGACCACGGTAAAACGTCGCTGCTTGACTACATCCGCAAGGCAAAGGTTGCCTCCGGTGAGGCTGGCGGCATTACCCAGCACATCGGCGCGTATATCGCGCAGGTGGATGACCGTCAGATCACGTTCCTGGATACCCCGGGTCACGAAGCGTTTACGGCGATGCGTGCCCGCGGTACGCAGGCGACCGATATCGCCATCCTGGTTGTTGCCGCAGATGACGGCGTTATGCCGCAGACAGTTGAATCCATCAACCATGCGAAAGCGGCGAAGTGCCCGATTATCGTTGCCATCAACAAGATTGACAAGCCGGGCGCAGATCCGGATGCCGTCAAGCAGGAGCTTACCCGTTATGAGCTGGTTCCGGAAGAGTGGGGCGGCGATACCATCATGGTTAATGTTTCCGCTAAAACCGGCGAGGGCGTTGATGACCTGCTGGAGAACGTCCTGCTGCTGGCGGATATGCTCGAACTGAAGGCGAACCCGAACCGCAAGGCTCGCGGCGTCATCATCGAAGCGAAGCTGGATCATTCCCGCGGCGCAGTTGCGACGGCATTGGTTCAGAACGGCACGCTGCACGTGGGCGACATGGTCGTTGCGGGCAATGCCTATGGACGCATCCGCGCGATGGTTTCCAGCCGCGGCGAGCGCGTGAAGAATGCTCCGCCGTCTACGCCGGTCGAGATTATCGGTTTCGGCGGTGTGCCGGAGGCGGGCGACGAATTCATGGCGGTTGCTGACGAGAAGCTGGCGCGTCAGGTCGTCGAAGAGCGCGCGGCGAAGGCTCGTGCGTCGATGGTCAAGAACAGCTCCGCTTCCACGCTGGAAGAGCTGTACAGCAAGCTCGAACAGGGCGAGGTCAAGGATCTCAACATCATCATCAAGGCGGATGTTCAGGGCTCTGTCGAGGCTGTCAAGCAGTCGCTTGAGAAGCTCTCCAATGCCGAGGTTCGTGTCCGCACCATCCACAGCGGCGTAGGCGCGATTACCGAGAACGACGTCATGCTTGCGGGCATCGACGGCGCAATCATCATCGGCTTCAACGTCCGTCCGGACGCAAAGGCTCGCGAGGCGGCGAACCGCGACGGCATTGATATCCGCTACTATCGCGTCATCTATCAGGCGATTGAGGATATGGAGAAGGCAATGAAGGGCTTGCTCACGCCGGAATTCCGCGAGAACGTCATCGGTCATGCGGAAGTTCGCAACGTGTTCAAGATTACGGGCGTCGGCATGGTTGCCGGTTCCTATGTCACCGACGGTAAGCTCCAGCGCAATGCGCAGGTTCGCCTGCTGCGCGACAACGTCGTCGTTTACGAAGGCAAGCTCTCCTCGCTCCAGCGTTTCAAGGACGCGGTTAAGGAAGTCGCGGACGGCTATGAGTGCGGTGTCTGCCTTGAGAATTATACCGATATCAAGGAAGGCGACATCATCGAGTGCTTCATCATGGAAGAAATTCCGCGGTAAGCACTGCAACAGAACGGTCGCGGCCCGGTCGCTGAACAGCCGCCGGGTCGCTTTTTGAGTTTAGAGGTAGTATCCAATATGGCAAACCAGCAATTTGAGCGTACAGACCGCATTGCCAGCGAAATCATGCGCGAGGTGGAGAAGATTATCCGCGAGGATGTATCGGATCCGCGGACGGACTGCATGTTCTCTATCACGCATGTGGATGTGACGCGCGACCTGCGCTATGCGAAGGTCTATATCAGCATCTATGAAGAAGAGAAACGCGCGCCGATGATGAAGGCGCTCAAGACGGCTGCCGGATTCATCCGCCACAATCTGGGCAGGCGCGTACAGCTTCGCTATACGCCGGAGCTGCTCTTCGAACTGGACACGACGATTGAATATGGCGTGCATATCGCAAGCCTGATCAACCAGGTCAGAAAGACGGAGGAGAGTCGATCCCATGACGCAGGAGAAGCGGAAGTTTGAGGATTGGCTTGACTATGCTCGAAAGGCGAAGCGCGTGGCGCTGCTGGCTCACATTTCCCCCGATGGGGATACGCTGGGCTCTACGCTGGCGCTTCGCCTTGCTTTTTTGGCGATGGGCAAGCAAGTCGATGTGATTTGTGACGGCGATGTGCCGGATAACCTGAAGTTTTTGACGGGCAGCGAGAGCATTCTCCATCCGGAGGATGTAAACGGAAGCGACTACGACACGGCAATTGCCGTGGATGTGAGCGACCGTTCGCTGCTGGGTAAGTCTGAAACGGTGTTTGACGCGGCGGGAATCCGCATGGTCATCGACCATCATGCGACCAATCCGGCATATGGTCAGGTGAACTTTATCCGCGGCGGCGAATCAGCATGCTGCCTGCTGGCGTATGAAGCGATTTGCGGACTGGGCGTAGAGATTACGAAGGATATCGGCACTTGTCTGCTGACAGGTATGAGCACCGATACGGGTCATTTCCAGTATCCCGCGACGTCGCCCGCGACGCTGATTGCCGCGGGAAACCTGTTGGCTGTCGGCGTGGATATTTCGGCGATGACGCGCAGATTATACCGCACTCAGCCGATGAACCGTGTGAATCTGACGCGCATTGCCT
The DNA here is from genome assembly GCA_900548125.1 of uncultured Eubacteriales bacterium. Taxonomy (GTDB): domain Bacteria; phylum Bacillota; class Clostridia; order Christensenellales; family Aristaeellaceae; genus Ventricola. The sequence continues at coordinate 6,562 of URJN01000034.1, read as the reverse complement.
ATAATAAGATGCGGTTCCTGTTTGACGGACAGGTGGGCGTGATTGATTTCACGAAAGAAGATTTTGAGAAAACCGGCTGCACGTTCGGGCAGGCAGATGGTCTGGTGAACAAAGCTCTGGAAGTAGAGGGAGTCCGTATGGCGGTGCTGGCTTCCGAACGCGAGGAAGGCATCAAGATGTCTCTGCGCGCGGTTGAGCCGGATACGGTCAACGATATCGCGGTTCAGTTCGGCGGCGGCGGACACGCTCAGGCAGCGGGCTGCACGGTGTATGCGTCGCTGGATGAGGCTTTGGACAGCGTGCTGGCTGCAATCAAGAAGAAGCTGGATTCGACGCCGCGTCCGGAGAATCCGGCATGAACGGCTTTCTCTGCGTGCTCAAACCGCCGGGCATGACATCGAGCGATGTGGTCGTTCGCGTTCGGCGAAAGCTGGGCAAGGGCGCAAAGGTAGGACATGCCGGAACGCTTGATCCGGAAGCATCCGGCGTTTTGCCGCTGATGATTGGACGCGCCGCGAGGCTGTTTGATTATCTGGTCGATAAAGAGAAGATGTATGTTGCTCAGCTGAAGCCCGGATACGCGACCGATACGCAGGATGCGCACGGCGCGATTATCGCAGGCGAAGGCGTTCGTGCATCGAGGGAGCAGTTAGAGCGCGTTTTGCCGCAATTTATCGGTGAAATTGCGCAGATACCGCCGATGTATTCCGCACTCAAGCGGGACGGACAAAAGCTCTGTGACCTTGCTCGGCAAGGCGTTGAAGTTCAGATTGAGCCGCGTCCGACGCAGGTTCATGCCATTGACATCCTGCATGAGCAGGAGGACGGCAGTTTTATTCTGGCAATACGATGCGGGCGGGGAACATATATCCGCACGCTTTGCAATGACATCGGTGATGCGATGGGCTGCAAGGCGCATATGGGCATGCTCCTGCGCACGCAGACGGGTATGTTTACGCTGGATGATGCGCATACGGTAGAGGAGATTGACGCGGCGGAGGATCTTTCGCCGATGCTGGTTGAGATGGATCAGCCTCTGGGACATCTGCCGCGGCTGGATATCCGTCCGGAAGCTGAACGCTTTGCGCGAAACGGAAACAGGCTGACAAGACGCGAGCTGATTGGCGACATTCAGCAGGGAAAGCCAACGCGGCTGTATCTGAACGGGCAGTTCTGCGGGCTGGGACGCTTTGACGGCGACGGACTGAAATTTGACGCCATGCTTCTTGAATGACGTTACAGGAAATTTGTGGAGTTTAAGGAAAAAACATGATACTCTTGACACATGAGCGGCAGTGGCGCGGCGGGGAAACGGTCGTTGCTTTCGGCATGTTTGACGGCGTGCATGAGGGACATGCACAGCTGATGCGCAAGGCGAACGAGCTTGCCGCTCTGCATGACCTGAAGAGCGTGGTTTACACGTTCTCGTCGCATCCGATGGCGACCTATGCGCCGGAGAAGGTTCCGCCGCAGCTGGAAACGCGCTCGGAAAAGGTGCGCTCGATTGCGCGCCTGGGCATTGATGCCGCGGTTCTCCGTCCGTTTGATCGGACGTATGCCGCGCAGACGCCGGAGGAATTCGTTCGTTCGTTTGTGGATGCGCTGCATCCGAAGCATGTCGTTGTGGGGTTCAACTATTCCTTTGGATGCAAGGGCGCGGGCAAGGCTGATGATATGCGCCGATTCGGCGAACAATACGGCTTTGAAACGCATGTCGTGGATGAAGTACAGATGGGCGGCGAACCGGTGTCTTCGACGCGCGTGCGTGCGGCTGTGACAAAGGGAGATATGGAGCTGGCGGAACAGCTGATGGGCAGACCTTACGCCATCAGCGGCGTAATCCACAGAGGCAAGCAGCTGGGCAGCAAGCTCGATTTTCCGACGGCAAACCTGCTTTATCCGAAGGGAAAAGCGATTCCGCCCAGGGGCGTTTATGCTGCGCGTGCGTATGTGGATGGACAGTGGCACATCGCTGCTGTAAACATCGGCACGCATCCTACGGCACCCGGCGGACCGGCAACAATTGAAGCGAATCTGTTGGATTATGAGGGCGGTTCTCTGTATGAAAAGCACATGCGGCTGCTGCTCTGCTGCTTCATTCGTCCGGAGAGAAAATTTGCGTCGCTTGAGGAACTGAAGGCGGAAGTGATGAAAAACCGCGAACAGGTTCGAACTTATTTTGAAAAATAGTTGAAAAAGCGCGGCGGCTCTGTTTACAAAACGCGGCTTCCGTGTTACAATATCTTTCGGTCTGAACCGCGCGCGCAGATAATCGCGTTCTCCAAACGTTTTTCTATGCGTGCGGCGATTGGCACAACATATTTTGGAGGTTTTATCCATGGATAAGGCAATGAAGGAAGCTATCATCAAGGAATATGCTCGTCACGAGGGCGACACCGGCTCCCCTGAGGTTCAGGTCGCTCTGCTGACCGCGCGCATCAACCACCTCAACGACCACCTCAAGACCCATGCGAAGGATCACCATTCCCATCGCGGTCTGCTGTTGATGGTCGGTCAGCGCCGCAATATGCTTGAGTACCTCAAGCGTGTTGACATCGAGCGTTATCGTGCGCTGATTGCGAAGCTGGGTCTGCGTAAGTAATTTCTCCGCTTCGTTCAAACAAAGGGCTTTGTCCCAGATGACCGTCGTTTGGGAGACATGGGTCGCCCAGACGGCGGTTTTTTACTTACAGGGTTTTATCAGGTAAGCCTTTCATTTTTTCGCGGCATGCGGAGAAAATGAGCGCGGGGGTTTCCCGCTATAAGCAGACGTCGAGGGTTCGCGTCTGAAAAGAAGTGTTGGCAGGCAGGTATTTTGAAAGGAGATTCCACCCGATGGTCAAGACGTATACCACAGAGCTGGCGGGTCGCCCGCTGGTCATGGAATTTGGCAAGTACTGCGGTCAGGCTAACGGATCGGTGATCGTCCGCTTGGGCGACACGGTGGTCATGGTCAACGCGACGGCGAGCGATACGCCCCGCGAGGGTCAGGACTTCTTCCCGCTGAGCGTTGACTTTGAAGAGAAGATGTACTCCGTGGGTAAGATTCCCGGCGGTTTTATCAAGCGCGAAGGTCGTCCGTCTGAAAAGGCGACGCTGACCTCCCGACTGATTGACCGTCCGCTGCGCCCGCTGTTCAATAAGGGCATGCGCAATGATGTGCAGGTCGTGGCTACGGTTCTGTCCGTCGAGCAGGATGTTCCGCCGGATATCCCCGCTATGCTGGGTGCCTCTGCCGCAATCGCGGTGAGCGACATCCCGTGGGCTGGTCCGATTGGCGGCGTTTCCGTCGGCTTGGTTGACGGCGAAATCGTCATCAATCCGGATCAGGCACAGCGCGAGGTTTCCAAGCTGAGCCTGACGGTTGCCGGAACGGATGAAGCGGTGCTGATGGTTGAGGCGGGCGCGAAGGAAATCAGCGAGGCGGATATGCTCCGCGCCATTCTGACCGGTCACGAGGAAATCAAGAAGCTGGTCGCGTTCCAGAAGCAGATTGTTGCGGAAATCGGCAAGGAAAAGCGCGTTTTCCCGATTGCGGAAACGGGCGAGGACGTGAAGGCTGCCGTCCGTGCGGACTTCTTTGATCGCTGCGCGTGGGCGTTTGAGGCGTTTGACCGCCATGAGCGCAGCGCACGCGAGGAGCAGGTCAAGCAGGAAGCGCACGAGCTGTATGCCGAGCGTTTTGAAGGCCGCCTGAATGAGGTGGATGATGCGCTGTATTACCTGAACAAGGAAATCATGCGCGAGAAGATTCTGGAAAAGGGTGTTCGTCCGGATGGACGCAGCCTGACCCAGATTCGCCCGATCTGGTGCGAAACCGGCGTTCTGCCGCGTGTCCATGGCTCTGGCGTGTTCACCCGCGGTGAAACGCAGGTGCTGTCCATCGCGACCCTCGCTCCGGTCAGCGAAGCTCAGGTCATCGAGGGACTCGGCGCGGAGACCAGCGAGCGTTACATGCACAACTACAACATGCCGCCGTATTCCACGGGCGAGGCAGGCCGCTTGAAGAGCCCGGGCCGTCGTGAAATCGGTCATGGTGCGCTGGCGAAGCGCGCGCTCGAGCCGGTGATTCCGTCTGTTGAGGAATTCCCGTATGCGATTCGCGTGGTCAGCGAGGTTCTTTCCTCCAACGGCTCCACGTCTCAGGCTTCTGTCTGCGGCTCTACGCTGGCTCTGATGGATGCGGGTGTGCCGATTAAGGCGCCGGTTGCGGGCGTTGCGATGGGTCTGATTAAGGATACGCACAGCGATAAGGTCGCCGTGCTGACCGATATTCAGGGCCTTGAGGACTTCCTGGGCGATATGGACTTCAAGGTCGCGGGTACGATGAACGGTATCACCGCGATTCAGATGGATATTAAGATTAAGGGCATCGACGAAGCGATTCTGCGTCAGGCTCTCTCTCAGGCACTGGATGGACGTCTGTTCATCCTCGGCAAGATGCTCGAAGTTTTGCCGCAGCCGCGTGAGCATCTGAGTGCGTATGCGCCGAAGATTGTCCGCTTCACCATCAATCCGGACAAGATTCGCGAGGTCATTGGACCGGGCGGAAAGATGATTAACAAGATCATCGACGAAACCGGCGTCAAGATTGACATCGATGACGACGGCAGCGTATATATTGCTACGCCGGATGAGGCTGCCGCCGCAAAGGCGCGCCGCATCATCGAAGGCATTGCGAAGGATATCGAGGTCGGCGAGGTTTACATGGGCAAGGTTGTCCGCATGATGAACTTCGGCGTGTTCGTTGAGCTGCTGCCGGGCAAGGATGGTATGGTTCATATCTCTAAGCTCGCGAAGGGTCGTGTTGAGAAGTGCGAAGATGTCGTCAAGATTGGCGACGAGCTTGAGGTCAAGGTCGCGGAAATCGACTCTCAGGGTCGTATCAACCTCATTCGCAACGATATCGAATACGACAATACGGAAATGCCGCGCCGCAGTGCGCCGGGTCAGCGCCCGCCGCGCCGCGATGCAAACCGCCGCTAATGGATTCAGCAATGGGCGCACAGGCTGCAAGGTCTGCGCGCCCGTTTTTATTCCGGGACAATGTCCCATACGTTTTTAAGAATAATCTCTGCTAAACAGAGAAGAATAGGAGAAACCATGATCGGAGGAACAAAGCGCATGTGCGAAGAATTTGTGCTTTCCAACGGACTTCGGGTCGTTGCGGAACCGATTGAACATTTTCCGTCCGTAAGCGTTGGTCTGTGGATTGGCGCAGGCTCAATGTATGAAACGGCGGAGGAGAGCGGCCTTTCGCACTTTGTGGAGCATATGCTCTTTAAAAGCACGGAGAACCGCTCCACAAAGGAAATTGCGGTCGAGATGGATGCGCTCGGCGGGCAGGTCAATGCGTTTACCGCAAAGGAATGCACCTGCTATTATGCCAAGGTAATAGCCGAGCATCTGCCGCGTGCGATGGATTTGCTTTGCGACCTGCTGCTCAACGCGCGAATGGATGAAGCGGAATTTGAAAAAGAGCGCGGCGTCATTCTTGAGGAGATTGCCATGTGCGAGGATACGCCGGAGGATTTGGTCTACGACCTGCTGGCGGAAGCGTACTTCGGCGAGCATCCGCTTGCGCGCCCGATTCTCGGTACGCATGACCAGATTGCGTCTGTAACCCGTGACGCGCTGCTGGCGTTCAGAAAGAAGCATTATCGTCCGGACAACACGGTACTTGCCATTGCGGGGCAATTCGATACGGAAAAGTTCCGTGGGCTGGCGGAAAAGCTGCTGGGAGGGTGGCATGCTGAGGGAGAAACGCATATTCCCGCTCCGGTAAAAGGTACGACGCCGCGTGTTTTGACGCGGAAAAAGGACATTGAGCAGGTTCATATGTGTCTGGCATTCCCGGGCGTGCAGCAGGACGAGGATGATTTGTACCCGCTCAGCGTCATGAATAATCTGTTTGGCGGCGGCATGTCGTCTCGGCTGTTCCAGCGCATCCGCGAGGAAATGGGCGCGGTTTACTCGGTGTACAGCTTTCCCAGCACCTATACCAACTGCGGCACGTTTACCGTATACGCCGGTACATCGCCGGAGAGCGCGCAGAAGGTTGCAGATGAGCTGCATCATCAGATTCGCCTGCTCTGCGAGGATGGCGTAACGCAGGAAGAATTTGAGATGGCGAAGGAACAGCTCAAGGTCAGCTATGTATTGGGGCTGGAGAGCAGCTCTTCCCGCATGAGCGCAATCGGACGCAGCAAGCTGCTGCGCGGTAAAGCGGTCGATCCGCAGGATGTCATCCGAAAGATTGAAGCCGTAACGAAGGAGGACGTGGAGCGCGTTACGCGCGAGATGTTCAGCAAGGATTGCGCCGCATCGGCTGTCGGCAGAAACATTGAGCAGCTGAAACTGTTGTAATGGAATTTGAACAGGGCTTTCTCTGAAAAAGGGAAAAGCTCTGTTTGTTTTCTGCGAATTATCATGATTGACCAAAAGGAAAATACTGTCATTGGACGAAGTAAATAAATTGCTTTTTTCTGCTGTGTCGTGTACAATAAGAAAGGTGTGGTTGACAGACATTCCGAGAGGAGTTTTATACACAACATGGAAGAGA
>URJN01000033.1 GCA_900548125.1 uncultured Eubacteriales bacterium | reverse complement strand
CCATCAAGGATAAGCATCGCTCGACCTATACGGGTTCCCGGGATGACCTGATTGCCAGAGGCTATGCGCCGTGCAAGAAATGCCATCCCTGATTTGCGGAAAAGCCGCCTGCGCTTTGAGTCTGATTCCAAAAGTTCCCGATTGATGCCGAATTGCCGCCAAAGAGGAATTGACGAATGTCTGAAAAGATGGTACAATCTTTTTGATAAACAAATAAGCCTTTAAGCGATCCCGTGAGGTCGGCAAGGCGGCAAATGTAGCGTAAGAGGGGGATTCTATCCCTTTGTTTGCCCTGTTCCGATTTCATGGAACAGGGCTTTTTTGTATCGCGGTGAAGGATATCGCCGCAGGAGGGATGCACATGGATACGACAAAGCTGGAATTCAAAGCGAACATCATGGATGAAAACGCCATGAAGCGCGCACTGCGTCGGATTGCACACGAGATCATCGAAAAAAACGACGGCGTGGACAATCTGAGGCTGGTCGGGATTCAGCGCAGAGGCGTGACGCTGGCGAAGCTCCTTCAGGAGATGATTGAGCAGGTCGAGGGCGTAAAGCTGCCGCTCGGCGTGCTGGATATCACGTTCTATCGGGACGATTTATCCATCCTTTCGGAGCGTCCGGTCGTCAATGCGACCAATCTGCCCTTTCAGGTGCAGGATGCGCGCATCGTGATGGTGGATGACGTGCTTTTCTCCGGACGAACGGCCCGCGCCGCGATGGACGCCATATGCGATATGGGGCGTCCGAGCTGCATTCAGCTGGCGGTCATGATTGACCGAGGACACCGCGACCTGCCCATCCGCGCGGACTATGTGGGCAAGAACCTGCCGACGAGCAAAAGCGAGCTGGTCGGTGTGCGCGTACCTGAATTTGACGGCGACATGAGCGTCGTCCTGTATGAAAAAAGGAGCGAGTAAGCGATGAAGCGCAAAGACATGCTGGGGCTTGACGGCGTGAGCCGAGAGGAAATCACGTCTATCCTCGATACGGCGCTGACCATGCGTCAGGTCGTTCGGTCAAACAACAAAAAGACCTCGCATTTACAGGGAAAATCTATTGTGACCCTGTTCTATGAGAATTCCACGCGCACGCGCATGTCCTTCGAGCTGGCGAGCAAGTACATGTCCGCGGCGGCGGCGAATATCTCCGCCAGCGCGTCGAGCGTCGCCAAGGGCGAAACGCTCATCGACACCGGCGTGACCCTCGACCAGATGGGCACGGACGTCATCATCATCCGCCATCCGATGAGCGGCGCACCGACGCTGCTGGCGAAGCATGTCCGCGCGAGCGTCATCAACGCGGGCGACGGCATGAACGAGCATCCGACGCAGGCCCTGCTGGACATGCTGACCATGCGCGAGCATCTGGGCGGTCTGGAGGGCGCGAAGGTTGCCATCTGCGGCGACGTGATGCACTCCCGCGTTGCGCGAAGCAACATCTACGGCTTGACGGCGATGGGCGCAAACGTCGTGCTCTGCGCGCCGCCGACGCTCATCCCCACGCGCATCGAGGAGCTGGGCTGCACCGTCGCCCCGACCATTGAGGACGCCTGCGAGGGCGCGGATGTGGTTATGGGTTTGCGCATCCAGCGTGAACGCCAGCAGAAGGGTCTGTTCCCCTCCGTGGCGGAATACTGCGACCATTGGGAAATCACGCCGGAACGCCTTGCGCTGGCGAAAAAGAATGCACTGGTGATGCACCCCGGTCCGATGAACCGCGGCGTGGAAATCGCGTCCAGCGTTGCGGACTGCGAACAGTCGGTCATCACGCAGCAGGTTGAAAGCGGCGTCGCCGTGCGCATGGCGCTGCTCTACTTGCTGACCAGAAGGGAGAACGGATGATGGAAAAGCTATTGATTCGCGGCGGACACGTCATTGACCCCGCCAACGGGATGGACAAAATCGCGGATGTTCTGATTGAGGACGGCAAAATCGCGGCGATCGGCGAAGGGCTTTCCGCCGACGGAGCAAAGGTATACGACGCAGCAGGCAAGGTAGTCGCCCCGGGCTTTATCGACATGCACTGCCATCTGCGCGACCCGGGTCAGGAATATAAAGAGGATATCGTTTCCGGCACGCGCGCGGCGGCGCACGGCGGCTTTACCGCGGTTTGCTGCATGCCCAACACGAAGCCGACCAACGACAACGCGGCTGTGACGCGCTACATCATCGAAAAGGCGCAGACGCAGGGAAGCGGCGTGCGCGTCTATCCGGTCGGCGCGGTCTCCAAGGGGCTGGCGGGCGTTGAAATGGCGGAAGTCGGCAGGATGAAGGAAGCGGGCATCATCGCGATTTCCGACGACGGACAGCCGGTATCGAACTCGAACCTTTTCCGTTTGGCGATGCAGTATGCCGACCATTTCGGTCTGTTCATCATGAGCCACAGCGAGGATAAGAACCTTGTCGGCGACGGCGTGATGAATGAAGGCTTTATTTCCACCAAGCTCGGTCTGCCGGGAATCACCCGTGCGGCAGAGGAGGTCATGATTGCGCGCGACATTCTCGTTGCGGAAACGGAAGGCAAGCGCGTTCATCTCTGCCATGTTTCGACCAAAGGCGGCGTGCAGCTTGTCCGCGAGGCAAAAGCGCGCGGCGTCCGCGTGACCGCGGAAACGACGCCGCATTACATCGGCGCGACGGATGAGTGGGTCATGGGCTATGACAGCCGCTGCCGCGTGAATCCGCCCCTGCGCGAGGAAGCGGACAGACTCGCCTGCATCGAGGGACTTTGCGACGGAACGATTGACGTCATCGCGACCGACCATGCGCCGCACCACGAGGACGAAAAACGCTGTGAATTCCACCTTGCCGCCAGCGGCATCAGCGGCTTTGAAACGGCGTTCTGCATCAGCAACAGCATGCTGGTGAAAACCGGAAGGATGACGCTGTCCGACCTGATTGAGCGGATGAGCGTGCGTCCCGCCAAGCTGCTGGGCGTTCGGGGCGGAAGCCTTGCCGTCGGCAGTCCGGCGGATGTCGTCGTCCTCGATCCGGACAAGGAGATTGTCGTGGACGCGGGCAAGTTCCTCTCCAAGGGCAAGAACACGCCGTTTGACGGCAAGACGTACTTTGGTGAGATTGAGCTGACGCTGGTGGACGGAAAGACGGCTTATCAGGCATAAAGGGAAAGCGGGGCTTCGCTCCGCGCCCTTTCCATATTCATCACGATGGAAATCGTGGGAAACGAACGTGTAAGCGACTGAAGGTTTCCGAGGGACGACGAGGCAAGAAACGCCGCAAAGGGAAGAAGCCCTCGGATGTGTTTGGGGAAAAGCCCCGAGAAAGGAAGCTGCTTTATGAATATCATGGAAAAACTCGCCGCCCGCATCTCTGAACTCAAGAACCCGACCGTCGCGGGACTGGATACCCGCATTGAATACCTGCCGGAGAGCTTCGTTGCGGAGGTTATGCCGGAGGGCATCCGCTCCTTTGAGGACGCGGCGAAGGCGGTCTATGCCTATAACGTGCGCCTGATTGATGCGCTGTACGACATCGTGCCGGCAGTCAAGGTGCAGGTTGCGTACTACGAAATGTACGGGCCTGCGGGCATGGAGGTCTATGAAAAGACCATCCGCTATGCGCAGGAAAAGGGTCTGATTGTCATGGCAGACGTGAAGCGCAACGACATCGGTGCGACCGCCGCCTGCTATGCCAACGCTTATATCGGCAAGACCGATATGCCCGACGGCGCACAGAAGGCGTTCGGCGCGGATATCGCGACCATCAACCCCTATCTCGGCGTGGACGGCGTCAAGCCGTTTGCCGACGCCTGCCGCGACAACGGAACGGGCGTGTTCGTGCTGGTTAAGACGAGCAACCCGTCCTCCGGTCAGCTTCAGGATCTGCGCTTTGAGGATGGACGCACGCTGTATCAGGCGGTTGCGGATCTGGTTGAAGAATGGGGCGAGGAAACGCGCGGCGAGAGCGGCTATTCCGCTGTCGGCGCGGTCGTCGGCGCGACCTATCCGCAGCAGGGCGTTGAACTGCGCGCGCGCATGCCGCATGCCTTCTTCCTTGTGCCGGGCTATGGCGCACAGGGCGCAAAGGGTACGGATATCGCGGGCTGCTTCGACGCGAACGGCAACGGCGCAATCATTAATGCGTCCCGCTCCATCCTCTGTGCGTGGAAGAAGCGCGAGGGCATGGCGTTTGACGCCGCCGCACGCGATGAAGCACTGCGCATGAAGGAAGACCTTTGCTCCAGCCTGAAGGTGGTCGGCAAGGAAATCAAGTAAGCGGAGCGGGGAGGAAGAACCATGCTGGAAACAAATGCGCGCGTGCTGTCCTGCGAAAGGATGGCACAGGAGCTTGTCCGCATCGTGCTGCATGCGCCGGAAATCGCGGCGCAGGCGAGGGCGGGACAGTTCATTCATATGCTCGTACCGGACAGCGCGCATGTTTTGCGCCGCCCCATCAGCCTGATGGCGTTTGATGCCCAGGCGGGTACGCTGACGCTGGCGATACAGCCCAAGGGCGCGGGTACGCAGATGATCTGCGCCTGCAAGCCGGAGGAGAGCATCCGCGTGCTGGGCCCGCTGGGTACGGGCTTTGACGCGGGAGACGCGGCATGCGTGTATTTTGTCGGTGGCGGTGTGGGCGTTGCGCCGATCTGCGGGGCGATGGACGCCTTTGCGACGGCGGAAAGCCGTGCATTCTTCGGTTTCCGCACGGCGGCGCATGCCTATGGCATGACGCAGGCCCCCTGCGCTGTGACGGCAGTCAGCGATGACGGTTCTCTGGGCGAGCGCGCGCTGGTTACCAAGCCCCTTGAACAGGCGATTCTTGAAAAGCGTCCTGATTTGGTGATGGCGTGCGGCCCCGCGCCGATGCTGGCGGCGGTGCAGGCTCTTTGCGAAAAGTACGCGCTTCCCTGCCAGATTTCGCTGGAGGAACGCATGGGCTGCGGCATTGGCGCATGCCTGGGCTGCAATGTAAAAATCAAGACGGCGGACGGCGGCTGGTGCTATAAGCGCGTCTGCAAGGATGGCCCTGTGTTTGACGCGAAGGAGGTGTGCCTGAATGGCTGATTTGTCCCTCGAGCTTTGCGGCGTAAAGCTGAAAAACCCGATTATCGCCGCAAGCGGCACGTTCGGATTCGGACGCGAATATGACGAGCTGTATGATATCGGTCAGCTGGGCGGCATCTCCGTCAAGGGCTTGAGCCTCAAGCCGCGCACGGGCAACCCGCCTTCCCGCATTGCGGAAACGCCGAGCGGCATGCTCAACAGCGTCGGACTTCAAAACCCCGGCGTGGATAGCTTTGTGGAAAACGATTTGCCGTGGCTGCTTGAAAAGGACGTCGCGGTGATCGCGAATATCACCGGCACGAGCATCGATGAATATGTGCAGATGGCGGAGCGGCTCGCGCCGACCGGCGTGCATATGCTGGAAATGAACATCTCCTGCCCGAACGTCCATGAGGGCGGCGTGGCTTTCGGTGTGAAGCCGGAAAGCGTCTATCAGATCACCAAGGCGGTTAAGGCGGCGGCACGTCAGCCGCTCATCGTCAAGCTGACGCCGAATGTTTCGGATATTACCGAAAATGCGCTGGCGGCGCAGGAAGCGGGCGCGGACGCAATCTCCATGATTAACACGCTGACGGGCATCGCGGTGGATGTGCGCCGCAGAAAGATGATTTTGGCGAACAACACGGGCGGCTTGTCCGGCCCCGCAGTGCGTCCGGTTGCGCTACGTATGGTTTGGCAGAGCGCACAGAAGGTGCATATTCCGATTATCGGTATGGGCGGCATTGAAACCGGCGAGGACGCGGCGGCATTCATGCTTTGCGGCGCACAGGCGGTTATGGTCGGCACGGCGAACTTCACCGATCCGTTTGCCTGCCCGCGCATCATTCGGGAGCTGAATGATTACTGCGACGCACAAAAGGTGCAGAATGCGCAGGAGCTGGTCGGAACGCTGAAGGCGTACTAAACCGAAAATGGAATTAAATGATAAACGTCATGTGAGTAAGGGCAGACTCTGTTCTAACTTGCGGCGGAAAATCTGGTTTCTTGTACATTTTCTTCATTTATCGCATTGCGATAAATAGATGATGACTTGATTTAAGCCGCCGCGAAGCGAAGATGAAAGGCTCTGTTAAGTTAACAAACCTAATATTTCAAGAAAAACTCTAAGGCAACACCGCACAATGCAAGCTAGTGGCAAATGCGCTATAATAGAACTATGAATAAATGAGTCTGTCAGCTCTGGGCGATGAGTTGTCACAGGTACGGACAAAGAAACGAGAATTTTTAGCAGAGGTCGACCGAATCGTGCCGTGGGGAGAATAGATCAGCCTGATCCGACCGTACTATTACAAAGGAGAGCGCGGAAATAAGCCCTACGATCTGGAACGGATGCTTCGGATCTATCTGGTGCAGAATCTGTACAATCTGTCGGATATGGCAACGGTAGCCGAAGGAATTGACAGCCGGGCTTTTTCGGATTTCTGCGGGGTAGAGTCCAGTAATCAGGTGCCGGATGGAGATACGCTGGGCAGGTTCCGGAATATCCTTCTGAAAAACGGTATTCAGCAGGAACTGTTTGCGCAGGTCGTGGAACTTCTTACGCAGCGTGGTCTGATTCTGAAACGCGGAACAATTGTAGATTCTACATTTATTGAGGCGCCCTCTTCAACGAAGAATCAGAAGAAAGAGCGTGATCTGGAAGCACATTCTGCGAAAAAGGGAAATGTCTGGCATTTCGGGTATAAAGCACATATTGGTGTAGATTCCGAAAGCGGTCTTGTTCACACAGTACAGGTAACTGCTGCCAATGTGCATGACGTCTGTGTTACTGCCGATCTTCTCACCGGTGAGGAAGAACAAGTCTACGGTGACAGCGGATATCTTGGTGCAGAAAAGCGTCCCGAAGCCAGGAAGAAAAATACGGTCGGAAAGAAAATCCGGTACAAAATCAATCGTCGTCCCAGTCAAAGCAAAAATAACTCTGCCCGTTCTCAGGCACAGATCAAGCGGCGCGAGCGTGAGAAATCCTCGGTTCGTGCCAAAGTCGAACATGTCTTTGTGGTTCTGAAGCTCCAGCTTCGATACCGAAAGACACGATACAGAGGCTTGCAAAAACAAACTGCAAAAGTGAATATCCTGCTTGCATTAGCAAATCTGATTCTTGCTGACAGCCCCTGTCTGACGGCTTAATTCATTTTTACCTTGCGAGCAAATTCAGGAGTGCTTCCAGCTGTTTATGGGTTGGTTGCTCTCCGCTTTTTCTTTATATGGTATTGCGGGGTGTTGCCTTAGATATTTGCTTCTTGAAATGTTTGGTTTGAGCTTGACAGCTCCTTCTTATACCATAGAAGAATAACCGAAAGGCGGCTCAGGGCTTGAGCGGAAGAACGTAGAGCTGGCAGGGATTCCATTCATCCCAAAGCGTCGGCAGACATTCCAGCGGCAGAAAGCCCATGCGCTGATAAAATGCGTTTGTTCGGTCGTATTCGTCGTAATGACCGGTTTCCACGGTCTTGACTTGCAGGAGCGCATAGCCGTGCGCAAGGGCCTCCGCACGAATGGCATCGACGAGCAGCCTTCCGATGCCGCGGCGATGATAGGCAGGCAGGACGCCCATCACGAAGATCTCGCCTGCACAGGGGCTGGTTTCCCTGAGCGCGGCAAAGCCGACGGCGCGGTCGCCGTCCATCACCGCGAAGAACGGCATTTCCCGACTGCCGTTGATATAATTCCGTGTGCTTTCAGGCAGACCGAACCAGTCCGGCAGGGCGAGAAGAATGTCGGAAGCAATGGATGCTTTTTCATCGGGGGAGACAATGCGGCGAACAGAGAACGCGGTCATCGGATACACTTCCTTATTATTTATGTGAATGGTAAATCGAAAGCCGTCCGAAAGCGGCTCAAAATCCGGACGTATTATAGCAAGCCCGTCAACCGGTGTCAATGTCTGAACGTTTTTTCCTGTACAGCCCTGCGTTTTTGTATATCGGTGAATTGACAAAAGCAGGGGCTGAGAGTATAATTATAGAATATCGCAGTATGCCCGGAAGAATATCCGTCCGGGTGCTTGTTTGCTGTGCAGAAGCACGGCGATAATAAAGGAGAGATGAGTAATGTCTGACGTCAAGCATGTTGTCGTTACCCGCGAAGGCCTTCAGCGCATGAAGGAAGAGCTTGAATACAAAGAGACTACAGAAAAAATGAAGGTTGCCGAGCAGCTGAAGGTTGCGATTTCCTACGGCGACTTGAGCGAGAACGCCGAGTATGACGCGGCGAAGAACGATCAGGCTGTTCTGGAGCAGCGTATCGCCGAGCTGAAGGCGATGATCGAGAACGCCGTCGTCGTGGACGAGAGCAAGATCAGCACCGATACCGTCGGCTTCGGTTCCCGCGTGACCCTCGTTGACCAGGATGATCCGGACGAGGAAGAAGAGGTTTACACCATCGTCGGCACGTCTGAGTCCGACCCGATGAACGGCAAGCTCTCCAACGAGTCTCCGGTCGGCGCGGCACTCATCGGCGCGCATGTCGGCGAGATTGTTATCGCGCAGACCCCCGGCGGAGCACGCCGCCTGAAGGTTATCGAAATCGCACTGTAAAATACAGATTTTTTCATGGAATTGATGGAGAAAGAGGAAACCAACGTGGCAGAAGAATTGACGTTTGAAAAGCCGCAGTACAGTGAGCAGGAGCAGATTCGCCGCGCGAAGCTGGCAAAGTATTGCGAAGAGGGACGCGATCCCTATACCATCACCCGCTTTGACCGCACCCATACTTCTACGGATATCCTGAATCATTTCGATGAGCTGGAGGGCAAGACCGTCCGCATTGCGGGGCGCATGATGAGCCGCCGCATCATGGGCAAGGCTTCCTTTGTTCACATGATGGATGGCGAAGGGCAGATTCAGGCGTATGTCCGCCGCGAGGATGTCGGCGAGGACGTGTATGCCGATTTCAAGACGATGGATATCGGCGATATCCTCGGCATCGAGGGTGTTGTCTTCCGCACCAAGACGGGTGAGGTGTCCATTCACGCCAACAGCCTGACGCTGCTGAGCAAGTCTCTGCGCGTGCTGCCGGAGAAGTGGAACGGTCTGCGCGACCAGGATATGCGCTATCGTCAGCGTTATGTCGATACCATTGTCAATCCGGAGGTCAAGGACACGTTCATCAAGCGCAGCCAGATTCTCAAGGCATTGCGTGAATTCCTCGACGCAAAGGGCTTCCTGGAGGTCGATACGCCGGTTCTTCAGACGATTGAAATCGGCGCGAACTCCCGCTCGTTTGTGACCCATCACAACGCGCTGGATATCCCGATGTATCTGCGCATTGAAACGGAGCTGTACCTCAAGCGTCTGATTGTCGGCGGCTTTGACAAGGTGTACGAAGTCGGCCGTATTTTCCGCAACGAGGGCATGGATACCCGCCACAACCCGGAATTCACTTCGATTGAGCTGTATCAGGCGTATGCGGATTATCATGAGATCATGGATCTCGTCGAAGAGATGTATATCTATGTGACCCAAAAGGTCTGCGGCACGCTGAAGATCCAGTATCAGGGCAAGGAAATCAACATGGAAGGTCCGTGGACGCGCATGACGATGGCGGAATCCGTCAAGAAGTATTCCGGCATCGACTACTATGCGTGGGAAAACGACGAGCAGGCGCGCAAGGAGTGCGAAGCCCGCGGCGTTCACGTCGAGGCGAATGCGGTCAAGGGCGAGTGCCTGGAAGCGTGCTTTGACGAGTTCGTTGAGAAGAACCTCATTCAGCCGACGTTCATCACGGATTATCCGGTTGCCATCTCTCCGCTTGCCAAGCGCAAGAAGGATGAGCCGGACATGACCGAGCGCTTTGAGTTCTTCGCGAATTGCTCTGAGCTGGGCAACGCCTTCTCTGAGCTGAACGACCCGATCGATCAGCGCAAGCGTTTCGAGTCTCAGGCCGCTGCCAAGCGTGCGCAGGGTCTGCACGCGGACGTGGACGAGGATTACATCTGCGCGCTGGAATATGGCATGCCGCCGACCGGCGGTCTGGGCTTCGGCGTGGATCGTCTGGTCATGCTGCTGACGGATTCCGCGTCCATTCGCGACGTTCTGCTGTTCCCGACGATGAAGCCGATCGACTCCGGAAAGGCTCAGAAGGCGGCGGAAGCACCGGCGCAGGCCGCGCCCGCCGTCTCCTGCGAGGAGGCGCAGATCGACTTCTCCAACGTGAAGATCGAGCCGATTTTCACGGAAATGGTGGACTTTGAAACGTTTGCAAAGTCTGATTTCCGTGCGGTGAAGATTCTGGCGTGCGAAGCCGTGAAGAAGAGCAAGAAGCTCCTGAAGTTCACGTTGGATGACGGAGAACGCAAAGATCGCGTCATTTTGAGCGGTATTCACGAGTATTACGAGCCGGAAGAGCTGGTTGGCAAGACCGCGATTGCAATCGTGAACCTGCCGCCGAGAAAGATGATGGGCATTGATTCCGAGGGAATGCTGATTTCGGCAGTCCACGAGGTCGATGGCCATGAGGGACTGAACCTGCTGATGGTCGATCCCCATATTCCGGCTGGCGCGAAGCTCTATTGATTTTAACATCATTTGAAAGCCTGATTTTTCCTGATTCGATGACGGGAAAAGTCGGGCTTTCTTATTTTGAAAAGAATACGCCATACGCCAATTTTACGCCAATTGATGCAAACCAATCCGTTCATCAGAAAGAAGCGTTGTTCCCGCGCAAAAGAAGCGTATGGAAATTCTGACTTCAAAAAGCCGCCTGACAATGGGCGGCTTTTTGATACGATGAAAAAACGGAAGGAAGAAAGAAAATGGATGCGCACGTTATCAGTCTTGCCAACCAGAAGGGCGGCACTGCCAAAACGACGACCTGCGCCAATCTGGGCATAGGGCTGGCGCAGGCGGGCAGGAAGGTGCTGCTTGTCGATGCAGACGCTCAGGGAAGCCTGACCCTAAGCCTTGGCTGGGAGCCGGACGAGCTGCCGATTACGCTGTATGATCTTATGATAAAAGCCATACAGGATAGACCTGTCACCCATGGAGAAGGAATGCTTCATCACGAGGAAGGGGTGGATCTCCTGCCTGCCAACATCGAGCTGGCAGGCATGGAGATGTCGCTAGTCAGCGTCATGTACCACGAAACGATACTCAAACAGGTGATTGAGCCTTACAAACATGAGTACGACTACATTCTCATTGATTGCGCGCCGTCGCTGGGGATGATGACCATCAACGCGCTGGCGGCAACGGATGGGATTGTTGTGCCGACGATTCCGCAGCATTTGCCGACAAAGGGCATCGAGAAGCTGCTGGAAAGCGTTCATCAGGTCAGGCGCGGAATCAATCCCAGCCTGAAAATCGAGGGGATTCTGATGACCCTGATGGACGGGCGAACGGTTTACGAGCGCGAAATCAGCGAGATGATTCGGAAGGCATACGGCGGGAAAATCAACATCTTTGGAACGGAGATTCCGCGCTCTGTGCGGGCGGCGGAAACCAGCGCCGAGGGAAAGAGCATCTTTGCCTATGCGCCCAGAAGCAAAGTCGCAGAAGCCTATCGGCAGTTGACGAAGGAGGTGCTGGCGTTTGAAAAGCAGCGCGAAGAACATCGTGCTGAAATCGGTCGATGATATCTTTCAGACCGAAGAAAATCGAGCGGATGCACAGCGCGAGCGGGTGCAGGAAATTCCGCTTGACCAGCTCAAGCCATTCAGAAATCATCCGTTTAAGGTGCGCGACGACCAGCGGATGCTCGATACGGTGGACAGCATCCGTGAATACGGAGTGCTGGTTCCCGCGATTGCGCGACCCGATCCGGAAGGCGGCTATGAGCTGATATCGGGGCATAGGCGTAAGCGCGGCTGTGAAATGGCGGGGCTTCAAACCATGCCGGTCATCATTCGGGATTTGGACGATGATGCCGCCGTGCTGGTGATGGTCGATTCCAATATCCAGCGCGAGGAGCTTCTGCCGAGTGAGCGGGCGTTTGCCTATAAGATGAAGCTCGAAGCGCTGAAACATCAGGGTGCGAGGATGGATTTAACTTCGTGCCAAGTTGGCACGAAGTTGCGAGCGGACGAAAAACTGGCGGAGAGTGTAAATGAAAGTGCAAGAACGGTTCAACGCTTTATTCGCTTAACCGAGCTGATTTCCGAACTTCTGGATATGGTGGATGAGCGCAAGCTGGCGTTCAATCCCGCTGTGGAAGTGTCCTATTTGAAGCAGGATGAACAGCGGATGCTGCTGGAAGCGATGGATGCGGAGCAGACCACGCCATCACTTTCGCAGGCGCAGCGGCTCAAGAAATTCAGTCAGGAAGGAAAGCTGACGGAGGAAGCAATGTCCGCCATCATGAGCGAGGAGAAAAAGAGCGACATGGATAAGGTGACGCTCAGAAGCGACACACTGCGTAGGTATTTTCCGAAGTCGTATACGCCCAAGCAGATGGAGCAGACCATCATCAAGCTGCTGGATGTGTGGCAGAAACAGCGGCAGAAAAATCAGGAA
>URJN01000032.1 GCA_900548125.1 uncultured Eubacteriales bacterium | reverse complement strand
GCCAGTGCTCGACGACGGAGTAGGTCGTGACCACGTACGGGTAGTCCTTGATGCTACCGCGGCGGACCGACGGGTCCCTCATAAAGCGGGAAACCGCCGCACGAATTTTATCAAAGAAACCCATATTTCAAAACCTCCCGGTATGATTGTTCTCTAGGAAAACCCCTACCGGTTAAGCATACGGCAGGTCTAAAAGATTGTCAACCCGTTTTTGTGTCCGGTCATTTATTCAGCGTCAGGTGATCCATAAGCAGCCCGCCAAACGGCTCCAGCTCCCGCATCGCGCGATTCCACTGTGTCGGGTCGGACAGCTCCCGCGGCTCATGGGCGTCCAGCCCAATCAGCACGCGAACCCCTTCCTGACGCACAATCTCAAAGAATTCCGGGTCGGGATAGCTTTTCCTGTGCGTAATGCCGGAGATGAACCGGTCATGCACATTGTATTCCATCGGCATATCCATCGCCTTGCATGCCTGACAGAGATCCCGCGCCGCCGCGCGGCAGTTCTCGTCAAACGGCTTATAACTGCGCATGAATAAATCCGGATGCGCGAGATACGCGAACAGCCCCGTCTGAATGCCCTTTTCGGCACTCTTGACATAGCGGCTGAGCATATCCGGCGTGCGCGCCGAGCCGAAATAAAAGCCATATTCATCGCTGTCTTCGTAATGGTTGCCGAAGATGAGATAATCCAGCTCATTTTCCGCCGCCATATCCTCCAGCCAGCTCATATACTCCGGAAAATACTCACATTCAAATCCCGCGTAAATCTGAATTTGATCCCGATAACGCTCCGCCAGCTCTCGAACGCTGTTCAGGTATTGGCTCAGCTGCAAAACGCTCATGCGCACGCCGGGATGGGAAAACCCGTTCTGATACGGCCACGGCACATGGTCGGAAAACCCCAGCTCATCAAACCCCTGCCGAATGGCGGCGCGGACATACTGCTCGTCCGTTCCTGTGGCATGCCCGCATCGGGACGTATGCGTGTGATAATTCGCCTTCATGGTTTATCCCTCCAAACCGATGCGGGTGCAGGGAACACGTCCCTCAAGCAGGTCGCTGATGCGATGGCGTCCGTGTCCGATGATGACCGTCGTGCCGCGCAGAGCGGGTCCCAGCGCATATTCCAGCTTGGCATGCGCACCGTTTGCGCCCGCGCGGGATGCGCCCATGCAATGCGACTGCAATTCCCGAATCTTCTTTTCAAGCTCCTCCGGCGTTTTCGCCAGCACGTCGCGCACAAGCGTCTTTTCATCCTTCGGATCGGCATAAATGCCCTCAGTCGAGGTCATGATGAGCAGCACCTTCGTCGTCACCAGCCCCGCAATGACCGCGGCGGTTTCATCGTTGTCCACGCATTCGTGGACGACGCGATGCTCCCTGCGCAGGTTGGAAAGCTCCCATTTGCGGTTCTCCTCGTCGGAAACGGGGTCGTTATAGTTGACGATGGGAATCGCGCCTTGATCGCGTGCCCGCAGGAAAAGCTTGCGGATATGCTCGCGCTTTTCCGGGTCGTTAAAGTGCTGATGCTCGACCAGCACCTGGCGTACGGAATACTCCTGGCGGATAAAGTGACGATACTGCTCCATCAGGATGCTCTGTCCCTGAGCGGCATAGTCCGTTTTGGCGTCCACGCTGTCGCAGGTCAGCTCATGCCCCGTGCGCTTGATGTAATCCAGTCTGCCTATTTCCGCCGCGCCGGACGTGACCCAAATCATGCCGGGGCGCAGTTCGCTGCCCAGACGGGAGAAGATATTATAGTCAATATCGGCGTCTTCGCGGCGGATGAGCGCCATCGACCCGATCTTACCAACCAGCTCAAAATCGTATTCCATACTCCGTTCCTTTCTTTGTGATGCATGAGCCGCTGCCCAGCATGCTCTTTACTTGTGATACCGTTCTCCCGACGCAATCTTCATGGCGCGGTAGGTCTGCTCCAGCAGCATCACCCGCGCCAGCTGATGCGGAAAGGTCATCGGCGAAAACGAGAGCTTGAAGTCCGCCCGCGCAATCACCTGCGGGGAAAGCCCCAGCGAACCGCCGATGATGAACACCACGCGCCTGCCGGTGTCGCCGTAGCGTGTCAGGGTCTGAGAGAGCTGCACCGAGTCGAGCTGTTTGCCGCCGATGCACAGCGCGATGACGATATCGCCTTCGCGAACCTTTTGCAGAATGGCTTTGCCCTCCCGCTCACAAATCTGCGCTTCGATGGCAGGCGAGCTGTTTGCCGGTTCCGGCAGATCCGGCAGCTCAATCTCTTCAAATTTGCCAAAGCGCGACAGCCGCTTTTCGTATTCGTCCGCCGCGTCGCGCCAGTAGCGTTCCTTCAGGCGTCCCATGCAGATGAGCGCCATATTCACGGCTTCATCACCCCCGTGATCGCCACCGCGGCAGCCGTCGCAAGCGTCGCCGCCGCCAGCAGCATGATCTCTTTCTTTTTGAATCCGCCGATCCGGATCTCCGCCGTCACGCGGGGCATTCTCGCCCTGCATGCCCGCGCATATGCGCCCCAGCACAGCGCCGAACCCATCAGCCGCACCGCGCAGGAAAGCATCGAGTAGCCCGAAAACAAGCCCGACGCGCCCGAAAAGTTGATCAGGATGATCGCTATGTTATAGCAGCCATGCACCAGCATCGCCGCAAACAGCGACCCCGTCCGCATCGTCATGGCGCCCAGCAGCGCACCGATCAGCGCCCGCGGCAAAAACGCCATGTCCACGCCGTGCGCCAGCGAAAAGAGCAGCGCACTGGACACCACGGCGCGTCCTCGTCCGAACCGGGTGAACACGCCCATCAGATAACCGCGGAAGAACAGCTCCTCGCAAATCGGCGCAAGCACTCCGCTGGCAAGCAGACACGGCAGGAAAAGCGACGCATCCAACGCGCCCGCTGCCTGCTCAGGCAGCGCAAAGCCCATGAGCCGCAGAGCCGCGTTCGGCATTTCTGCCAGCAGCGACATCGGGCAGACCAGCAGCGCACCCGTCAGCGATAAAAACAGCCTATGCTGGGCGCTCAGGCTGCGCATCGGGAGCATCGCGCTCTGGTCGCCGTCGATCAGGAACAGCCCTGCCAGCGCGGGCAGCAGAAAGCACACCAGCGTTCCCGCCGCGCCCAGTGCCACCGACGAAAGGGCGCTCATCTGAACGGTGAGGCGGAGAATCCCGAGCGAAATCAGCCCCACAAACGAGGCAGCCGTTAAAAAAAGCGCGGCTCGCGTGCGAACACGCCGCCGCGCTTTGCTTTTTTCTTTCATCTTCATCATTTATCAAACACAAAGTCGCGCTGGATAAAGTAACTGATGCCAAAAAGCACAAGGTCAACGGGAATTTTGACAACCGCCGCCGAAACCGGCAGCACCGTCGGCAGGAACTGAACCAGCCCCGCGCCAATCAGCCCCTGAATGACGACCAGCGCATAGTATTTCACCATGGAATACTTGCCGCCGCGTCCGGAGAACACGGTATGCTTGTTCAAATGATAATTCACTTGGGAGGAAACCACCCGCGCCAGCGCGTAGCTGAGCAGCGGCGCGATTTTAAAGCCCAGACACAGCCAATACAGCAGATAATCCACCGCAAAGGACGTGACAGACGAAAACAGATATTTGAAAATCACCGCATAGATGCGGATTGCGTCGCGCACGGGATTGAAGTGGCTTCCGGAATTGTCGTCGATATAAATCGTTTCAATCGGCACCTCAAACACGCCGAGCTTCATATCGCGCAGCTTGAGCAGCACGTTCATCTCATATTCATAGCGTTCGCCGTCGATGGTCACCATCGTCGGAATCGCCGACGCCGGAATACCGCGCAGACCCGTCTGCGTATCGCCGATATGCACGCCGCTGGCGAGCGCATAGACAAAGCGCGTGATGCGGTTCCCCCAGCGGCTCTTGAAGGGAACCTCTCCCGTGAATTCACGCGAGCCAAGCACCAGCGCATTCGGATGCTCACGCATTGCCTCAATAATCCGCAGGATATCGCGCGGGGTATGCTGTCCGTCCGCATCGGCGGTCACCACGCCCGCCATATCCTTCCAGATGAGCATCGCGGCGTTCAGTCCGGTCTTGAGCGCGCGTCCCTTGCCCTGATTGACCGCATGCACGGCAACCTCTGCGCCCAGCGCGCGGCATTGTTCAAAGATCGGGGCGTACTGCTCTCCGCCGCCGTCATCCACCAGCAGCACATCGAGCTTTTCGTCCCGCAGTTCGCGCGTCAGCTGAATCAAACGCTCATCCGGTTTATAGGCGGGAATCAGCACCACGACGCGGAAATTTTCTTGCATCACCATTGTAACTCCTTGGTTCAGGATTCATCCGCTCCGGCTTGAGCGGAAAATGAGTAAATATGCGCCGTCATCGGCAGGCATATATAGCGATAGTATAACGCCGAGGCGAAAAAAAGTCAATCCAATCGCCGCATCGCGCACACAGTCTGAGGCATCAAAATGGTTTTTCTTGCTTCCTATCTTTCTTTGTGCTACAATGTAGACAAATTTCACATGCTTTTCCCGCCTTTTCGGGAGACAGATAAAAGGAGATAACCGTTATGGAGCAAACGACGACCCCTGTCAAAAAACAGCGCATTCTTTCCGGCATTCAGCCTTCCGGCACGCCGACGCTGGGCAACTACATCGGCGCGATGCGCAACTGGAAGCTGCTGGAGGATGAATACGACTGCCTGTATATGATTGCCGACCTGCATGCCATCACCGTCCGTCAGGAGCCGGCGAAGCTGCGCGCGCAGTCCATCCAGCTGCTGGCTCTGCTGCTGGCAATCGGACTTGATCCGGAGAAGAACATTCTCTTCTTCCAGAGCCATGTGCATCAGCACGCCGAAATGAACTGGCTGCTCAACTGCTACACCTATATGGGCGAGATGAGCCGCATGACCCAGTTCAAGGACAAGAGTGCCAAGCATTCGGACAACATCAACTGCGGTCTGTTCACCTACCCCGTCCTGATGGCGGGCGATATTCTGCTCTATCAGGCGAACCTCGTTCCGGTCGGCGTCGATCAGACGCAGCACCTGGAAATCTGCCGCGATATCGCCACCCGCTTCAACGGCATCTACGGAAATGTGTTCACCATTCCGGAGGGCTATTATCCGAAGCACGGCGCGCGCGTCATGAGCCTTCAGGATCCCAAGCGCAAGATGAGCAAGTCCGATCCGGATGACTGCTTCGTCAGCATGCTGGATCCGGCGGACGTCGTTCGCCGCAAGCTGCGCCGCGCGGTCACGGATTCCGATTCCGAAATCCGCTTTGATGCCGAGAATAAGCCGGGCGTAACCAACCTGCTGGCGATTTACTGCGCGCTGACGGGCAAGACGGCCGACGCCGCCGTCGAGGAATTCGCGGGCAAGGGCTACGGCGATTTGAAAAACACCGTTGCCGACGCCATTATCGCAACGCTTGAGCCGATTCAGGCGGAATACAACCGCTATATGAGCGACAAAGCGCATCTGGAAACCATCTATCGCCAAGGCGCAGAGCGCGCAGGCAGACTCGCCGAGCGCACGCTGTCCAAGGCGATGAAGAAAATCGGCTTTATCGCCAAGTAAGAAACAAAGGTACGCGGCATTTTCGCGCTTCTGTTTCATATATTCCCATTCATCGCTTTACACTTCCGTATTTGGTGGTATAATAATCCCATCATCTACAAGATATGGGAAGGAGTCTTTGCAATGTGCAGAGTCAACATAACCGGCGGCACCTGTCCGCAGGAAGAAATCAACGCCTATATCGCCCGCGGTCAGCAGCTCTACGGGCGTGAGCCGGACTGCATCGACATCCGTCTGGATGGCGACTATGTCGAGCTGGCTTATCATTATGAGAACCAGCCGTTCCACCGCATCCGCCGCATCACCGGCTATCTGGTCGGCACGCTCGACCGTTTCAACAACGCCAAACGCGCCGAGGAGCGCGACCGCGTTAAGCACGGCATTTCGCTGCAATAACGCATTTTCCCTTGCCAGAACGGGAAAGATGTTGTATGATTGTAGAGGGTTTTAACCCGCCAAATCCGATATAGAAAGAGGGATTTCCCGATGATTACGCCTGAAATGTCCATCGCCGAAGTGATGCGCATGGATCCCGAAGTTGCTCCGGTGTTCATGTCCTACGGCATGCACTGCCTGTACTGCCCGCATGCTTCCGCTGAGTCCATCGCCGAAGCGAGCATGGTTCACGGCATTGACGCCGACGCGCTCGTCGCCGCGCTCAACGATTACTTTGCGAGCAAAGAGAGCAAGTAATTCCAAATTTCAAAATCCCCGCCGCGTGTTCAACGCAACGGGGATTTTTGTTATTTCTTGGAGATTGTGGCAACCTGTCCGCCTGAGTAAAACGTTGGCATTTTGCTTCCTTCGGCAGAAGTGCAGGCGAGCTCAGCCCGATTCGGCAACACTTAGGCGGTTGCACGAAATCGCCCGCGTGCGCAAGGTTTCCATGCTTTGCTAACTTCGGCGGAAGTGCAGGCGGACTCAGCCCGCTTAGCCGTTTCCGTCCCAAAGCTCGCTCTGTAAAATTCGCCCAAAGCGATTCTCATAGGGATCCCATACCCAATACCATCTGTCCTCCGCCACGCCGACGATCAGCAGCCCATTCACCTCGTCGCTCATGATGTCCTCTTCTTCGGCTTCCCCGTACCAGAGAATTTGGGTCACGGGATTGACGCTTATTTTTCCGCGCAGCGCCGTTTCCTGTCGGTTGATCGCTTCGCCAAACAGAAGGTATTTCGTCATCATGTAGCCTACCTGATTGCCGATGCGCACCTTTGTAAAATCGCCCTCCCGCGCAATCACGCGAAGCGGCGTGCCGTTGTAGTATTTGCCGAGAGAGCGGCTGTTCTTGTCCGGATGCTCCCGCAGATGAAGCCTGTCCTTCGGGTCGGGGTTGTTCGGCGTAGCCCATCCGCTCGGATCCAGCATCGCCTTGGCTTCATCCATGCTGCGCGGAAGGGATTCCCAGTCCATGCAGGTGATGTCGTTCCACGGCGTCGTGCCGATTGCCGGATCGGCGTTCCACCACAAAGTCCCGTCGCTCACCCAACAGCTGCCCAGCGCAAAATAATCCTCACCCAGTGCGCCGACAGCGCCCCATTTTCCGTCCGCTCTCCTGCCGATGCTCACGCCGTATCCCTTCAGCCCCAAATTCAGCGTATCGACGAAGTTCTCGATTCCGATTTCCGTTCCGGCAGGCAGAGGCGTGCTTTCCGTGAGTCCCCAGCCTTCCGTCCCATCAAACCAGCCGCACAGCAGCACACGCGTCCCGTCCGCCTTGTCCGCAATGAATTGCAGCTTCGCCCCCTCCAGCAGTCCGTCCGCATAGGTATAGTCGGGCGGAGCCACCCATTCAAACACCTTTTTCAAAATGTCACTCTCGCCCTGCAAATCATCAGGCAGATAGCCGCTTCCGGTAAAAGGCGGCTGGTTTGCGTCAAAGTTTTCAAGCAGACACGCCTCGCGGCTCAGTACATTCGGCAGCTCGGCGGTTTTTCGGGTATTCAGCACGTTGCCTTCCCTGTCCGTATAGCAGATTTCGCTGCGAATCGCATCGGCTGTCCAATCGGTCAGATACTCCGTCAAGCCGTCGTATTCATCGGGTATCGTGTCATAATCGATCACCGAGCTGAGCGTCCACGCATCCTTCCACCTGAAATAGTATTGCTTAAACATGCTCCCCTCCTGCCAGCTGAGGATCAGCAGTTCATCCGTATCCAAATAGACGCTGCTGTTCTCCCTCGCCGCATGGGGATTGCGGAATACGGTTTTCCACTGTCCGTTCTCTTCGGAAAGCACATACAGGCTGTATCCGTCCGCTTCACGCACAACAGCCGCGCCCCTGCTGCCGCACGCGCTGCTGGAAAGCACCTGAACATTTTCGCCGCACAATGCCTGAACCGCCGCAATGATTTTCTCATTCTGATTGTCCTGTGCAAGACCGACTGCGCTCACCGCCATGAGCAGCACAGCCGCCAGCATCTTCACCGCAAACCGTTTCATCACGTTTCCGCCCTCCGTTTCTGATTAGGCAATGTCCCCGCCATTTGCGCTTTTTCGAATTCCGTCAGCGAAGCTCGATTCCGTTTCGGTCTGTTTGTTGCAGCGCCTCAAATGGAACCATCACGGGCACGCCTTCCTGCTGTTCATCGCCGGAACCGTTGCTGAATAGGCTGACGCTTCCATCAGGCATCGGGCAAACCGAAAAGCTGTAATCCTTCTTGTAGCAGAATCGACGGACATCGACCGATATTTCCCGCATATCCTGATCCAATTCCATAACATATACGTTGTATTGGTTGCGCGAAGCCGCAACGCCTTTTCCAAAAAGCATCAGCCGCCCGTTTTCCGGATG
Organism: uncultured Eubacteriales bacterium; assembly: GCA_900548125.1. Taxonomy (GTDB): domain Bacteria; phylum Bacillota; class Clostridia; order Christensenellales; family Aristaeellaceae; genus Ventricola. The sequence goes on along the minus strand of URJN01000032.1, from coordinate 4,346 downwards.
AACCGTCATGCCGCAGGAAAGCACAAGTCTGTCCGCGGACAGCGTTCGGCTCATCGCCGCGTTTCCCTCCGCGTCCAAACGTTCAATCTGAATCGCTTTGTAATCCCCCTCGCCTTCCAGCTTGAGAATATACAGGTATCCATCCCCCGGGCATTTCATGCCCACATAGTCCTGATATTCACGCTGCCAGAGAACAGCTCCATCCTTTAACGCATAAACCGTATATGCCCAATCCGCGTTACGGTAATCTACAATCAGCGCATACAGCGTCCCGTCCTCCGCTTCCAAAACCTGTATCATCTGGTTTTCCGGCTTGAGCTGATACGTCTGCAATGGCGTACCCTCGTACCGATTGATCCGCATCGTGCCGCTTTCCCTTTTCCATACGGCAAACGCCCCACGCAGTACCGCAATATCCCCCGCTGCGCAATCCTCAATCGCCGCGATCCGCTCCATGCCCGCATCCGTCCAGCGATAAACCTCAAGCATCGAACCGTTCGCCCCTTCTCCACTCTTCCGAGATGAATCCGGCACGATTACATAGCATTCATCGCCGATCGGCATAAAGGACGATGCGTTCCACGAACACGAATCGTCGTTCGTATACGGAAAATCCCGATACACGTTTCCATCGCGCATCCACTCCAAATGCCACGGATGGTCTTCCCCGATTGTACCCGCTCGGTCATCCCAGGTATGGAAAAGCAGATCGCCATTGTCCATGATGACACTCGGCGCAAAAACCGGAAACCCATGAGTCTTGATCTCATAAGCGGAAAAATCCTCCGCCCATGCCGCCCGCACGCAAAGCAGCAGCAAACACAAAACAGCGATTCGTTTCATCCCGTTCTCCTCCCGTTTCTCCGCCTTCGGCGTCCTCTGCATACAAAACGACTGACATACGCACATTCATCCCAAATTCTTCCGTTTTTTGCTCGCTGCTTCCGCTAAAGCTTGCAAAAAAGCTCTGTCACGCTTAGCTCGGCTATGGGTTTCTTTTCGTTTAACCTCATTTTACAAGCAGTCTTTTCAAAACTTTTTTGATTTTTTGAAATTAGGGGGTTGACAAAGCTGTTGAGGTCTTCTATAATGCAATCAAACCAAACACAAACCGTTTGAGGAAAGAGAAGTAAAGAGCGCTGTTCTATGACAGAGAGCCGCCGTTGCTGGGAGTGCGGTATAGCGGAGCTTTTGAAATGGACTTTCCGAGGGTTCTGTCAACGGGCTTCCGCCTTATTAGACAGAAACGGGACGCAGATCCGTTATCAAGCTGCACCGTATGATGGTACGGGGTGAGCGGGTCGATTCGACCAAGATGAGTGGCACCACGGAAATGATTTTTCCGCCTCATGTTCTTTAGGGAACATGGGGCGTTTTCTTTTACCCATATTCCCCCGCTTTCCCGCTCCTAACCAATCGACCGGGCTGAACGCCCAGAAAGCAGGAGGTATTCCTATGATGAAGCGCATGATCGCTGTCGCCGCTACTCTCGTTCTTACCGCATCCGCCGCCTTTGCCGCCGCAGAAAACTACACTGTCGGCATCGGTCAGTTCGCCGAGCATGGTTCTCTGGATAACTGCCGCACCGGTTTTGTCGAGGGTTTAGCTGAGGCCGGACTGGTCGAGGGTGACAATTTGACCATTATCTATCAAAACGCGCAGGCGGATATGGGCATCGCCCAGCAGATTGCCGCGCAGTTCGCCGCCAAGCCTGTCGATCTGATGGTTGGCATTGCAACCCCGATGGCGCAGGCCTGCTACAACGCCGCCGGCGATACCATCCCGACGATTTACACTGCCGTTTCCGATCCGGTTTCTGCCGGTTTCGCCGACGCAAACGGCAAAGCCGCCGGAGAAGTGACCGGCACGTCGGACGCTCTGCCTGTTGCCGCTCAGCTTGCCACGATTCGCGCCATGCTCCCCGACGCCAAGGCGATCGGCATCCTCTACACGACCAGCGAGGTCAATTCCCTCTCTACCATCGAAACCTACAAATCCCTTGCGCCGGATTATGGCTTTGAAATCGTCGAATCCGGTATCAGCACTTCTTCCGATATCCCGCTCGCGCTTGACGCGCTGCTCCCGAAGGTGGACTGCATGACCAACCTCACCGACAATACCGTTGTTTCCGCTCTGGCTCTCGTTCTGGATAAGGCGAACGCCGCGGGCAAGTCGGTTTTCGGCTCCGAAATCGAGCAGGTCAAGCTGGGCTGTGTTGCCGCCGAAGGTCTTGACTACGTCGCGCTCGGACGCCAGACGGGTCTGATGGCGGCGAAGGTGCTGACCGGCGAAGCGAAGGCAAGCGATATGGCATATGAGGTCATTTCCGACCCGAGCCTGTACATCAACTCCGAAGCACTCGCCCGTTTCGGCATCGTTCTTTCCGACGATCTCGCCGCCCGCGCAATCGAGGCGGAGTAAAGAGCGACGAGGCTTGACTCCTCACGCTCCCCTAAAGCTGAGTTTTCCGAACCTACCCTCCTCTTTACGGCTGCTTCAGCAAGATAAGTTCGCGAGAGATTCGGACAATTCTCCATACGTTCCATAACAAATATACTACGCGGCGCAGCGCACAAGGTCAGCCTTGTGCGTGCGCTTGCGTCTGACGGAGGTTTACCATGGCGCAGTTGCTTGGCGTGCTTGAGCAGGGATTGATTTACTCAATCCTTGCCCTCGGCGTGTATATCACGTTCAAAATTCTCGATTTTCCGGATATGACGGTCGATTCGTCGTTTCCTCTCGGTGCAGCGGTTACGGCACTGATGATTTCCGGCGGCATCAACCCGCTCTGGACGCTCCCCGCCTCTCTCCTTGCAGGCGCGGCGGCGGGCGCGGTCACCGGCATCATCCACGTCCGCTTCCATGTGCGCGACCTGCTTTCCGGCATCATCGTCATGACCGGTCTTTACTCGGTCAACCTGCATATTGCGGGACGCGCCAACGTGCAGCTCTTTTCCTTCCAAACCCTCTTTAAAAACGAGTTCATTGCCGGTCTTCCGTCAGGCATCCAGCCCTACGCGCCCGTCATCCTGATGGCACTGATTGCCCTTGTCGTCAAGCTGCTGATGGATGCGTATCTCTCCACGCGCTCAGGCTTCCTCCTTCGCGCCACGGGCGATAACCCGACGCTCGTCGCCAGTCTCGCCAAGGACAGCGGCAAGGTCAAGATTCTCGGTCTGGCGATTGCCAACGCGCTCGTCGCGCTCTCCGGCTGCATCATGTGCCAATATCAGCGGTATTTCGATATCTCGATGGGTACGGGCACGCTCGTTCTCGCCGTCGCTTCCGTGATTGTCGGCACGCAGCTCCTGCGCGGTCTGCGTTTTCTCCGCGCGACAACAGCCGTCGTCCTTGGCTCCATCCTGTATAAAGGATGCGTCGCCCTCGCGCTGAGCTTTGGTCTGTCCCCATTCGACCTGAAACTGGTCACGGCGGCGTTGCTGTTTGTCATCATCGTCGCCGGCGGTCATCGAAAGAAGGTGAAGCATCATGCTTGAGCTTCGCAACATCGTCAAATTCTATCAGAGCGGAACGGTTAACGAGACCTGTCTGTTTAACGATTTCTCGCTTTCCATTCCGGAGAAGCAATTCGTCTGCGTCGTCGGCTCCAACGGTTCGGGCAAAACCTCGCTGCTCAACATCATCTGCGGCTCGATTCCGATTGACGAAGGGCGCATTCTGATTGGCAATGAGGACATCACACACATGCCCGAACACAAGCGTCATCGCCGCATCGGGCGCGTTTATCAGGACCCGTCGCGCGGCACATGCCCGTCAATGACAATTCTGGAAAACATGTCCATGGCGGACAACAAGGGCAAGCCCTTCAACCTTCTCCCCTGCGTCAACCGCAAAAAGACCGATGAATACCGCGCCATGCTTTCTCAGCTCGGTCTGGGACTTGAGGACAAGATGGGCGTGCGCGTCGGCAATCTCTCCGGCGGTCAGCGTCAGGCGATGGCACTTCTGATGAGCACGATGACGCCCATTGAATTCCTCATTCTCGACGAGCATACCGCCGCGCTTGACCCCAAGACCGCCGAGATCATCATGCAGCTGACCGGAAAAATCGTTCGCGAAAAGCAGCTGACGACCATCATGGTCACGCACAATCTCCGCTACGCGGTCGAATACGGCGACCGGCTTCTGATGATGCACCAGGGGCATGCGGAGCTGGACGTTTCCGGCAAGGCGCGCGAAAACCTCAAGGTTGAGGATCTTCTCGACAAGTTCAACGCCATCAGCATCGAATGTGGAAACTAAGGGGGCTTTGTCCCCCTTCAGGGAATCTTATTTCCTGCACCCTTTCTCCGCTTCATGATTTGAAAAAAAAAGGAACGGTTTCT
>URJN01000031.1 GCA_900548125.1 uncultured Eubacteriales bacterium | reverse complement strand
GTTTTCGGCGGTGGCGAGAATCGCCTTGCGAAAAGCGGAATCCATCAGCGCGCGTTCGCGCATGGCAAGCAGAATATCATTCATCTTTAAACCTCCGGACGGAGCATGCCACCGGCGACAAAGTGCTTTTCGCCTGCCTCGGATGCGATTTGGAAGGAGAAGGAGTCGCCTTCGCGCGCGAGCGTCAGCTTGAGCGGGGCATGACCGCGAATTTCTTTTTCATAACCTGCGACGAGGTCGCCGATGTACGCGCCGTCGAACGCCTCCAGCCCGAGCGAGTCGCAGAGCCACGCGATGTATTTGGTGTTGTTGACGTGACCGTTTACGTCGAAATCGGAGTACATGGGCGTGCGGCTGAATACGCGGGGAGCATCGCTCTTGAGCGCGGGCAGGCGCGTCGGCAGGTCAATCGGCGCGGGCAGATCGCTGTTATCCGGAAAACCGAGATCGACGCTCTGCGGGCTGACGATGCGGCGTTGGCGGGTATCGAGCATGACCCAGAGTGCGCCTGCCGCGGCGAGAGGCGTGCCATCCTGAAGGGAAAAGACATGATAGCGCGGGCAGAAGAAACGGTTCATCTCCCCGGGCCATGTCGTGTGGACGATGGTTTCGCCCCGACGCGGCGCACGCAGGGTGCTGACATGGATACGGGCAAGGGCGAAGAACAGACCGCGGTTTTGCATGGCGGCATAACCTGCGCCGAGAGCGATGGCATGCCGCTCGCCGCCCTCCTGCATGGCGATAAAAAGCGCATCAAGGCGCATGCGTCCGTGGAGATCGCAATCAGTCGCGCGGACGGTAAAGGTTTCCGTATAGGTCTTTTGCATGGCAAACCTCCGTATATGCTGTGGATTCTTCCGACTGAATCCGTGCTGTGTGAAAGATTGGAAAATGACCCTCTCCGCATCAGAGAGGAAGCCGGCAATCCTGCCGATTCCCTGAAAGCATAGCACAATTCGCTTTTCTTGACAAGATACGCCGGATGGATTAAAATGAATCAATTGGTTAACTATGTTTATGCTGTCGAAAGCTGGGGAAATGGGATTCCCCGCAGGCGGAGGGATATCATTTTGAAGCAGATCATCAAAGCCGGCGCGCTGCTGTGTGCGCTGACGATGCTTGAATGGAACGCAACGGCAGTCGCGGAGGAGAAACGCCTTGGCGACTATATTTATGTACCGGCGATGTCCGACCCGAGAAGCGTAGGAACAATCAGCCTGCGCGTGGACGGCGTTCGCTGTGGTGAAAACGGGGAAAAGGAAACGGTCGAGGCTCTTTCCGGCGCGGAATTCGGCGTTTACGTCTATTCCAGCGAGGGCAGGCTGACGCCGTGGGCAAACCCGCTGTATCCCAGCGAGCCGATGCGCATTCGCACGGGCGAAGGGGAAACGCGGTTCACCCTGCCGCAGGGGACGGAGTTTTATCTGCGTCAGGAGAGCGCGCCGGATGGGTATGTGTTCGACAAAGACACGCTCATCCCTGTGACGGGCGAAGAAATTGTCGTTCAGAACGAGGCACAGGGCGAGCTGATGATTACAGTTCAGGATGCGCTCGGAAAACCGATTTCCGGTGTAACGCTGACCGCGTCGGCAGAAAATGGCGAAGGTACGCGGCTGGTAACCGATGAAAACGGTATGGCGACGCTCCGCGCGGACGAGGCACAGCGTTATCTCGTCACGGAGACGGAGCTGCCGCAGGGCGTTTATGCCATGACGGGCTTTTCCGGCGGCGAAGCGGCAGAGGGCGGCGTCAGCGCGAGGGTTGAGCTGGCTTCCCGAACCAACCTTGTTTTGGAGCATCCCGCGACGGGAACGGTTCAGATTTCGGCAACGCTTTCCTATATCGACGAACAGGGAGAGGCAAAGACGCATCCTCTGGCGGATATCCGCATGGATATTGCAGGGCAGACGACGCTGACGACGGACGGCGACGGACAGGTACAGACGGCATTGCTCCCGGGAACGTATGACGCGGCATTCTCCTATGTGGGAAGCGAGTCGGTTGTTCTGCCGTTTACGCAGGGACAGATTGTCATCCAAAGCGGAGAAATGACGAAGATTGAACTGGCGGCGGCGCAGAACGAAGGGCGCGTCATCCTGCATGGGGAGAGCAGACGCACGCTGTCCGGCGGCGCGGTCAGCCTGAAAAGCGCGGAAGGCAGAAACTACGGTCCGTATGCGTTTGACGCGGAAGGTCTGGCAATCAGCGATGCGCTTCCCGTCGGCGAATATCATATTGAAAACCTGACGCTGCCGGAAAATACGCAGCTCGGTCAGGTTGTTTGCGATGCACAGAAGGCGGAAAATCCGGCGGATATCGTGATTTCCGTTGCGGCAGGGCAGGCGGCGGAGGTTCAGGTTGAATTCCTGACGCTGGAAAAGCAGACCTTCACGCTTGTGTGCAGCGATGTGGACGACCGCGGCGAAAAGCAGGAAACCACGCTGACGGATGAGGTTCACGTTGAGCTGGTGGACGCGGAGAACGGCGTTGCCGTCAGCGACTTGAGCAGCGAGCGGGGAAGCCTGAATTTGGAAGCCCTGAGCGGAAGCTATGTTCTGCGGCTGTCCAAGAAGGACGCCGCCAGACTGGATGTGGCGCGGGATTCCCAGACGTTTGACCTGCCGACGGAAGAAGAAACGATTACCTTTGTATCCGACAAGGCACGGCTGATGCTCCACAGCGAGGATGAAAACGGCGCAGCGATTTCCGGCGGCGTTTACAAGGTGACGGATTCGGCTGGACACAGTTATACCGTCAAGGCTGACGAAAACGGTCTGGCAGTGACGCCGAAAATAGCGGCGGGAACTGCGGTAATCACGACAAAGACCGCGCCGAAGGACTATGACGCATCGGCGGAAACCGCTGCGCAGGCGATTGCGGGAGAAGCGTCGGATGTGCGCGTCATCCACGAAAGCTATGGCAAAACGACGTTTACGGTCAATTTGCAGAGCCTTGACGCAAACGGAAGCGCGCAGACTGAGCCGCTTGAAGGCGCGGGCATCCGCATTTACAAGCTGGAGGACGGCGGACAGCGCATGAACGATATCGGCGCGGCACTGGAAACGGACGAAAACGGCGTATGCAGCATATCACTTGCGCCGGGCGAATATGCCGCGCAGGTGATGAAGGCGCCGCAGGGGGCTTCCGCGCCGCAGGCGGTGCGCTTTACCTCCGAAAACACGAAGAACACAGAGCTTCGAATGGTCTGCATGGATGCGCTGGGCGGCGTCCGCGTGGAGCTGACCGGCGGTGAGCTGACGGATGAGCAGATGGCGCAGGTGCGCTTTGAGCTGGTTTCCGCAAGCGGACAGGCGCAGAGCCTGTCTATGGCGGACGGCGCGTTCTATATCGGCGGCTTGAACGCGGGAACGTATGTCCTGCGTCAGACACAGATGCCGGAGGGCTATAAGCTCGCGGCGGAGCAGACGGTCAGCGTGACCGGCGGTGAAGCGGTACAGGCGTCTGTTCCGCTGGAAGAATACGCGGTGTTGACGGTCTCCAAGACGGGGTTGACGTTTAACGATCAGCTTCAGACCTATATCGTCCCGCTGACGGGCGAATACGGCATATACACGATGGAAAACGGGCAGCTCGCGCCGTATCCGTCCGCGTCGAATCAGCTGACCGTATGGGCAAACGCCGCGCCGGACGGAAAGAAGAACATCAGTGTCAAGCTCCCGGCGACGCTGGAGGGTACGACCTACTATGTCAAAGAGCTGAGCGAGGCGGCGGGCTTCGCGGAGGACGAACGAACCTATGAGGTGACCCTGACGGCGGGAGAGGCGCGCACGGTCGAATGCGCCGTATCCAGCGACCGAGGCTTTATCTCGCTGGAGCAGCTGGACGCGGCGACGGGCGGGCATGTCAGCGGCGGTGAGTTTGAACTGCTGGATGCCAAGGGGAACGTCGTTCTGTCCTTTACAATGGGGGACGAAGCCTATCGCAACCCGATGGCGATACCGGTCGGCGAATATACGCTTCGCCAGACGCAGGCGGCGGACGGTTATGCGCTCAGCGAAAACGCGGAGATTACGCTGGATGTGCCGCCGTATCTGACGCAGGGCGGCAGCATGGCGCAGGCAGAAATGGTCTGCATGCCGATTCCCGAAAGCGAGACAATCGACGGCATGCTCCGCGACGTATATACCGCCCAGCAGCAGGGACTGACACTGCTGACCGTGGATATGGGCGCGACGGCGAGCTGTGAAACGCTCATTCAGCCACGCGCAGAGATTCATATGGAGGGCGAAAACGGCGTGCGCTCGACCGTAGCGTCCATCGTGCTGACCAGCCCGACGGATGCGCAGGGCGGAAGCTATCGCGCGAGAATCGAATACAGCCTGGCGGGCGGCGGCTGGCGTCCGTCCTCCGCCATCATGACGGATGTGCTGACCGGACCGACAGCCGTGAGTCTGGAGAGCGTTCAGGACGACATCAACGCGATTCGCGTCACCTACCTGAACGCACAGACTGGCGAGGAAGTTGCAGCGGGCGGCTTTGCGCCGGGTCAGATCACCCTGAACGTTCGAACGGATGCGGAAGGGGAAGCGACCCTGCGGACGCAGATTGGATTTGGCGGAAGCCTGACCTATGCGACGGCGTTCGGAGCGGAAAAGCAGGTCATGAACCGCGCAGCGGAGCGCGAGGAGCGTTTCACGGTGCAGGGAAGCGGCGCATTTGTGTCGGTATCTGCGGGCGTGGACGGAAAAATCAGCGGTGTTGCGTTTATGGACAGCAACGCCAACGGCTTGATGGAGCCGAATGAATCGGCGCGTTATGCGGGTCTGACGGTTACGCTGCTTGCCAAGTCCGGCGAAGCCGTCGCCGCCTGCCGGACGGGAACGGACGGACGATATGAATTCTCGTCCCTGTCCAGCGGGGAATACGAGGTTCAGTTTAACGCGGGGGAAAGCGTAATCTTCTCCAGCGGCGCGCTTTACTCCGAGCATGTTCAGAGCGCGGTGCGCGATACGCGCTATGGCGTGAGCGATACGCTGGTCATAGACGGCAGCCATTCGGATTATATCGTCAACGCCGGCTGCATCTATGCGGGAAGCGTGTGCGGCTCGGTTCAGGAGCTGCTGGCAGACGGCTCGGTGGATGGCTTTGGCGGGATGAATGTCGAGATGCTCCGCGAGGGCGAGGATGAGCCGATTGTTGCGCTGACCGATGACCTGGGCGGGTATCGCTTTACGGGCATCCTTCCGGGCGAATACGAGGTGCGGCTGAATCTGCCGTCGTCTTATCTCTGCGAGGAGGCGGAGGACGGCGAGATCGTCACCAAGGTCAGCATCGAGCAGGGCGACACAATCGACTTTGGTCAGATAACGATTTGCCGCGCCGCTCAGGTCAGCGGCAGGGTGCGCATCGACGACGATGGCGACGGTGTCATCGACAGCAGCGCGCAGACGCTTGCGGGCGTTCGCGTTACGCTGCTGAAAGCGGAGGACGGGCATACGGATCGCGTTGCCGAAACCGTAACGGACGAATCGGGCTGCTATCACTTCGGCAATCTGCTGGCAGGCACATACAGCGTGCTGTTCAAGCTGGACGGCGAGTGGGCGTTCACCCGCTTTGGCGAGGATTCCGCGGTATATGGCGCGGTTGCGCAGAGCGGCAGCACGCAGAGCTTTGAGCTGGCGACAGGAGAAACCATTGAGCAAATCGACGCGGGCGTGACCATTCCGGCACAGCTGACGGTCAATGTATTTAAGGATACGCAGGCTGACGGGCAGAAGGGCACCTATGAAGAAGGCTTTGAGGGCATCGGCATTACGCTCATCCGCCTTGAAAACGGCGAAGACGCCGAGTCGATCACCTATAAGACGGACGCGGAAGGCAACGTGACCTTTGCTGGCGTCAGCCCGGGCGAATATGTGATTGCCTACCATCTCCCCGGACAGTGGCGCGCGACCAAAAATGCGGACGCATCCAAGACGAATTATCCCGTCAGCAGCGTGCCGCAGAGCAGAGCCTCCAGCGGCAGAAGCGAACCCTTTACCCTGACGATGGGGCAGAGCGGCGTGCGGATGTATATCGGCGCGATGCTCTCCGGCTCGGTGTCCGGCATGGTCTACTATGATGACGACGCCGACGCCAGCTTCGGCGAGGAAGAAAGTTACTGCATGGATGTGACCATCGAGCTGCTGGATTCCTCCGACGCGGTCGTTGCGGCGATACAGCCCGAGGAAGACGGAAGCTATGTCTTTGAAGGCGTAGCACCCGGACGTTACCGCGTGCGCTTTACGGCGCATGAGGACGACTGCGCATTCTCCGGAACAGAGCGCAGCATGGCAAAGGGCGGCGTTCAGCCCAGCACGGGCGGCGTATCGACGACCCGTTCCCTGACCGTGACGGGCGGCGATGCGCTGACCGAGGTGAACGCGGGCGTTGTGCGGCTGGGTGAGCTGAGCGGCGAAATCTGGGAGGACAGCAACGGCGACGGCGTGCAGGATGCGCAGGAGAAGCTGCTGGAGGGCGTGACCGTACACCTGATGAACGGAACGGGACGCACCATCCTCGATACGGTGGCGACGGACGAAAACGGGCGATTCAGCTTTAAGCGAATGATGCCGGGCGATTACAAGCTCCGCGTGGATGCGCCGGAGGGCTATGTATTCTCTGCGCCGGCGCAAAGCAGCGTGCTTTCACTGGAGAGCGAGAAGGACGACAGAGGCTATTCCGTGCCGTTTACGCTGCTGGGCGGTGTGAAGGTGGATGGCGTGCGCTTTGGCTTGCTGACGCAGGGAACCATCTCCGGACGCATCTGGCTCGATGAGCAATACGACGGTCGGATGGAGGAATCGGAGGATGGACTGCGCGGCGCATCCGTTGCGCTGCTGAATGCGGACGGCACGGAGATTGCGTCAACGCAGACCATCCGAAGCGGCGAATTCTCCTTCGGCAAGCTGATGCCGGGGCGGTACAGCCTGCGCGTCACGCTGACCGATGGCTATGTCTACACGGTCGGCGGCATGGACTCCGCGGCGGAAAGACAGGATGAAGCAACGACCGTTATTGACCTGGGCGAGCTGGCAATGGGCGAGGCCCTTTCCGGCGTGAATATCGGTGCGCTGATGCCCGCGACGGTCGGCGGCGTGGTCTGGTACGACGGCGACGACGACGGACGCAGGCAGAGCGGCGACAGCGGCATGCAGGGCGTGAACGCCGTGCTGACCGTGCTCACGGGCTATGATGCGGGCAGAGTCTATGAAACGACGACGGATGAAAACGGCGTTTACAGTTTTAGCGGCGTGATGCCCGGTCAGGCGGAGATTCAGTTTACGCTGCCCGACGGCTATGCCTTTGCGAAAAACGCAGGCGGCACGCGCAGAGTCAGCGTCGTGCCTGCGGCAGACAGCCTGACGGCGCAGACGGCGGCACTGAGTGTCGTCAGCGGCGAAAACAATATGGATTTGGATGTCGGCGTGGTTGCCGTCGGAAGAATGACCGGCACGGTCTGGCTGGACAGCCGATACGACGGCGTGCGTCAGGGAGATGAAAGCGGCGTAAGCGGCTCGGTCATCGAATTGCTCAACGCGGCGGACGGCGCGACGGCAGCCCGCGTGACGACCGACGAAGCGGGCGCATACGAGATGGACTTTGTGCGTACGGGCGATTATATCGTCCGCGTGACGCTGCCGGACGGCATGATGTTTACCTGCGATGGCGACAGTGCCGTCGGTCAGACGGACGACAGCACCGCTGAAACGGCACGCTTTACCCTTGCGATGGGCGAAGGACGCGAGAGCTTCGATATCGGAGCGATTACGGCGTCCTGCGTTTCCGGAAGCGTTATGGCAGAAGGAGCGGGGCTGGGCGGTGCGGTCGTCACGCTGATGCAGGGCGGCACGGTGGTCGCCAATGCGCAGACGGCAGAGGACGGCAGTTTCGCCGTCATGGAACTGCGTCCGGGCGAGTACAGCCTGCGCGTGGCGCTGCCGGAGGACACGCTCTTTGCGGAGAATACTTCGCTTGAGTTGGCGCATGCGGATGCGCAGGAGGGACAGACCCCGACGTTTACGCTCGGCATGGGCGAGCAGGCGACGCTTCAAACCGTTCAGACCGTGCATACGGCGACGGTTGCGGGCCGCGCATGGCAGGACAGCAACGCCGACGGACGCATGGACGCGGATGAACCGGCGATGGCGGGCGTTGAAGCCGAGCTTCTTAACGAAAACGGAGATACCGTGATGAAGCAGACGGTCGGCGACGACGGACGATACAGCTTTAAACTCATCCGAAGCGGCGTATACGCGGTTCGCTTTACGCTGCCGGGCGGCGAGCTTTTTGCCGACCGGACAGGGGAGGAGGGCGGCTCTTGCGTTGCGCCGGCAGAAGGCAATACGGCGACGACCGAGCGTTTTGCGCTGGCTTCCGGAGAGAAGCGGCTTTCGCTCAATGTCGGAACGATTGAAGCCTGCGAAATCGGCGACACGGTCTGGCTGGACAGCAACGCGAACGGCTTGCAGGATTACCGCGAGCCGCTGCTGGAGGGCGTACAGATTACGCTGCTGAGCGTGGACGCCGAGGGGAACATGACTCCGGTGGCGACGACGCTCAGCGATCAATACGGTTACTATCACTTCAGAAACCTGCGTCCGGGGGACTATGTGCTGAGACTCGATGCAAAGCCGGAGGATAAGCTGACGCTTCGATTCGGCGCGCCGCTGGGCGAAATCGACAGCGATCTTGACCCGCAGACGGGCATGAGCGACGTCATCCACATGCGCTCGGGAGAGGTACGGCTGGATTTGGACATTGGTCTGGTCAGCCATGACAAATAAGAAATAACGTTAATAAGACGAAAGGAAGATACCATGATTCAGGAACCGCTGACCATCACCCGCGCAAACGCGGCGGATGGCGATGAAATTTTCGCGCTCTATCATTCTTTGATTGATGATCCTTACGGAACGTGGAACGAGGAATATCCCACCCGCGAGGATGTCGGAAACGACCTGACGGGAAATATCGTCTATGTGATGCGCGACGGAACGGGACGTATTGTTTCCGCAATCGTCGATGAACTGGATATCCATGAATTCGACAATCTGGCGCAGTGGTATACGGATGTCAAGCAATGGGCACAGCTGGGCAGGCTCGGCGTTGCCCACGATGCGCAGGGACACGGCATTGCCCGCAGGATGCTGGCTTACGCGATGGAGCAGGCGAAGAAAAGGGGATGCGACGCCGTCCGCTTTCTGGTCGCCAGCTGCAACATTCCCGCCCAGCGTTCGTATGCCAAGCTGAACTATGAAGTCTGCGGCGAATGCTCGGAGTGGGAAGGACACTGGCTCTGCTACGAAAAGCGGCTGGCTTAACAGACAAGGATAGGGGAGAAAATATCTCATGCACATGCGCACCAAGAAATGGGCAAAGCCGGAGCTGGAGGTCTGCCCGTATTTTACCAACGAACCCGAAACCAAGCGCGGACATTGGCGGGAGCAGTTCAAAAAAGATCAGCCGCTGTATTTGGAATTGGGATGCGGCAAGGGCGTTTCGACTGCCGCGATGGTTCGGGATAATCTGGATATTAACTATGTCGCGATGGATATCACCTGCAACGTGCTGGGCGATACGCGCCGCAACATGGAAGCGGCGTTTGCGGGCGAGCCGATTGAAAACGTGATCATTGCGCGATATGATATCAGCTACATCGAAAAGGTATTTGCGCCGGAAGACCGCGTGGAACGCATCTACATCAATTTCTGCAACCCGTGGACCAAGCGTCCCAAGTATGCTAAGCGGCGTCTGACTCATCCGCGCCAGCTGATGCAGTACCGTGAGTTTCTCGTAGACGGGGGCGAAATCTGGTTCAAGACGGATGATACGGCGTTGTTTACCGAGTCCCTGCCGTATTTCGAGGCGTGCGGCTTTGAGCTTTGCTATAAGACCGAGGATCTTCATGCCGCGGGCGTGAAGCCGAATTACATCAGCGAGCATGAAATGAAGTTCACCGCGCTGGGCGTGCCGATTAAGTTTGCGCGGTTTGCCAAGAAGCCGGGCAAGGTGGACATCGACCCTGTCCGCTGGGTGATGCCGGGCGCGTTTGCCAAGCTGCGCGAGAACGGCGATACGGAAGAAGAATGAACAGAAGATAAACGGAGGGATTGCCATGTTTGCCGTAATCGTCAACCCTGTATCCGGAGGCGGCGAAGCCATGAAGCTCGCGCGGCGTGTGATGCAGCGGCTGGACAAGGACGGTAGAGAGAGCCGCCTGTTTGAAACCGGCGGAGAAGGCGACGCCGCCCGGCAGATTCGTTCCGCGGTGGAAGCCGGATACAGCTCGGTGGTCTGTATCGGCGGGGACGGAACGCTCTGCGAGGCGGTGGATGAACTTTGTTACCGCGATGTGACGCTCTATGTCGTTCCGGGGGGAACGGGCAACGACTTTGCGCGCGCGTTCGGGCTGCCGAAGGACCCGCTGGCAGCTTTTGAAAGACAGCTTGCGGGAACGCCGGTTCAAATCGACTGCGGGCGGGTCAACGGGCGCGGTTTTCTGAATGTATCCGGTTCAGGCTTTGACGTGGACGTGCTTCAAAAAACGGAAGAGCTGAAAAAAGTCTATTCCGGCGAAAAGGCGTATCATAAAGCGGTGATATCGGTTCTCGGGCGCTACAAGGCGTTTGAAGCGGAGCTTTCCGTTGACGGAAAACCCGCGACGCATGAAGCCTGCACGATTATCGAAATCGCCAACGGACAGTATATCGGCGGCGGCATGCGCGTTGCGCCGGAAGCGGAGATGGACGACGGGATGTTTGACGTTGTCGTCGTGCGCAAGGTGCCGCGGCTGTGTATTCCGTTCCTGCTGCCGCTGTTCATGCTGGGCTGGCATACCAAACTGGGCTTGGCGCGCGTCATGCGGGCGAAACGGGTCAGCCTGCGCGCAAAGGGCATGACGCTGAACGTGGACGGCAAGCTCGTGACAGCCGACCACGCGGATTATGAGCTGCTGCCCGGCGCGATTCGGATGATGCGTCCGTAAAAAATTGGGTAAAATGGGAAGAATCGGCGGCAGTCCTTCGTCATATAGTTAAAGGAAACACAAAGGAGCGTGACGTCATGAAAAAATTCTTGTGTGCGTTTGCAGCCCTGATGATCCTGCTGAGTGCGGCGGCGTGCGGCATGAGCGAAAGCCTGTTTGTCGATAATCGGGAGACGGATAAAATCTACCCCGAAAGGCTGAATCTGCGTGCGCAGCCCTCGAAAAACGGCGCGATTCTCGGACTGTATTATACGGGTACGGAGGTTACTGTGCTTGCAGCCGACAGCGACGGCTACACCAAAGTCGAGGTGGGCGGCGCAACCGGCTATATGGCAACCGAATACCTGATTCCGGAAAACGAAATCACCGCGCGCTATGGTGAGAATTCCGGCTTCGGAAACGGACGCGCCGCAGAGGTGGATTTGACCGGCATGTGGATGACGAGCGTTTCGCTGCTGGAGGAAACGGACGAGTCAAGCAGCAAGCTGGCGAGCATCGAAAGCGGCACGCGCGTCGGGCTGATGGGCGTTCTGGATACATGGGCGTATATCCGCGTGGAGGCGGACGGCGAAACCAAGTTGGGCTATGTGCCGCTGGATGTGCTGACGGACGTGGACGAGCTGAAGGTCAGCATCATTTCAAGCGGAAAGACCGACAAAAAGACCCTTCTTTACGATGCGCCGACCAATAAGGCGAAGCCGATCATGACGCTGAGCAACGGCACGGCGTGCTTCAGCCTGTTTGGACGCAAGGAAGGCGAATGGCGCAGGGTGCGTGTCGGCGGCGTTTCCGGCTGGATTAAATATACGCAGACCGGAAACCTGTATGCGCTCGGTACGCAGATGCGCAGTGTCGTGCCGTATTATCCGCTGCTGATGCAGACCAAGAGCGATACGCTTCTGTATCAGGTGAAGGGCGACAAGACCGAACGCTATATGACGCTGGGGCAGGGCATGTATGTCGAGCTGCTGGCGGAGAGCGACAATTACGCCTATGTGCGCACGAGCGAGGGCGGAGCGGGCGCGTATGACTGCGGCGACTTCGGCTATATCCCGATTGCGGATTTGTCCCTGGCGCAGACCGGTCAGAGCATCGGCGTGGCGCAGGCGGATGACGCCGATCTGCCGGTCATTGTGCTGAATGATCCGGAGAAAGAGGATGCGGTTATCGGTGCGCTTTGCAGCGGCGCCGAGGCGCGCATCACGTCGTATACCCAGACGGATTATATCCAGATTCAGCTGGGAACGCTGGTCGGTTATGTGCCGAAGAGCCAGATTCGCGTGCTGACGGATGAGGCTGAGCCGCTTTCGGACAGAATACCGCAGAGAGCGACCGTGAAGGCGGATGCGGAACTGCGAGCCAGACCGGAAGACAAGGCGGCAGTGAGCGAGAGTATCGCTGCGGGAACGCGGGTCTACATGCTCGGTAAATTCGGCGATTGGGCGTATGTACGCGCAAGCGACACGCCTGCGTTCGATGTGAATGACCCGTCTGCGGATCACGCGGGCTTTATCCGGTTGAGCAGCCTGAATGCGCCGGCAAGCACGACGCATCTGACCGCCTTTGTGACCAAGGATAAGGTCAATCTGCGCAGCGAGCCGAACAGTCAGAGCGGCGCAATCATCGGCAAGGCGCGCACCGGCGCGCGCATGCGCGTTACGGACTACGGCAACCAGTGGACGGGCGTGGTGCTTGAAGACGGCAAGCGTGGTTATATTATGACGGAATACCTGCAATTTGAATAATTCGCAGAC
>URJN01000030.1 GCA_900548125.1 uncultured Eubacteriales bacterium | reverse complement strand
GAGAATAGCTTTTTGTCTACAGTCTGAGGCGGGCTGGTTCAGCCCGCCTTGTATGTCGATGCGTTCTTTCGGCTTCTGTCTCCTGTTCCCGCACCGAGTCAATACAAAATTCGTTTTTGCCGCTCAGTTCAGCCCCACACTTGATGACATTTTCCATTTCTTTGCTCCATACCGGGGTTAAGGGTTGCGGAATCTATGGCTGTAAATCGACCTTGTCGTGTGTCATAAGCCACAGCCTTTTTTATGCGCATCAATTTGCCCGCTCGTCACCGAATTTTGCTCGTGTTCTTTGGGCTGTATCGTCCATAGATTTCGCGTGTGTTTGCTGCCGCTCTGTTTGCCGTTTCCTTCTTTTTGCTCGTTCCCCCGCCCTTGCTCGTCGTCGTCGATACGCTCGTTCCGCTGCTCTCCGTGCTGCTTTCGCCCGTCGTTTCGCTCGTGCCCAGCGTCTGTTGGCTTCCCGTCGTCTGCTGGCTTCCGATGCTCGTCTGGCTGCCCGCCGTCTGCTGGCTTCCCGTCGTCTGCTGTCCCATCGCCGAGGAAATCGCCGTCAGGTAGTTGCTGTTCCATTCCTTGCGCTGGTTCTCTTTCAGCTCCTGCACCTTCGCCGCGAGCTGGCTGGCGTAGTCGCTGCTTAACCGTCCCTGCGTCCGGCTGTTCTGCTGTGCCGCCTGCGTAATCTGGTTTTGAATCTGCTGGCTTCTTCGCCCGCTGTCCTCCGTGAGCTGCTGTACGGCTTTTGCCAGCGCGTCTCCCTGATTGGCGAGCGTCTGCATCGTGTAGCTGCTCCGCCCCATGCCTCGGTTCAACGCCGCCGTCTCCACGTTCGCCGCGCTCCTGCGGTATGCCGCGTTCTGCTCGTCAATGCTCCGCGTCAGGTTGGCAGCGAGGTTTTCAATCTCCTGCTCCTTGCTCAGCTTCGTCGTTTCATAGTTCTGCTGTGCTTCCTCCAGTCCGGCGTTGAGCTGCGGTCTGAGCAGGTTCTCCGCGAACTGCGTAATCTGCTCATCCGTCATGTTGCCCATCAGTCCGGAAAGGATTTGGTTCATCAGCTCCTTGTCAAGAACGTTCTTGCTCGTGCTCTGCGAAGTCGAGCTGCTCTGACTGGTGCTGTCCTGCCGGCTGTTTGATGTGCTTTGGCTGGTCGTGTCCTGCCGGCTGTCTGTTTTGCTGTGCTCCTTGCCCGTGCTTGACGAGCTTTGGTAGGTCTCCGTCGTGCTGCTTCTTGCCATGTCTTCACTTCCCTTCGAGCGCGTCCAGCCGCTTTTTGATTTTCTCGATTTCCGCGTCCTTCATCCTGTCCGCGTTCCAGCTCGCCATGCAGAAGTCGCGCAGAAACATCCCCAGATTCCTGACGTATTCCGCCAGTCTGCCGCTATCCTGCGGCACTCTCGGCTGCTTGAATGCCATTTTTTCCTCCCCGCCCTCTCCGTCAGCCTTGCGGCTGCCACCTCTCCCAGAGGGAGAGGCAAGGGGCTTTTGCAAATCCAATTTTCATATCGCAGCACCCTTGGCTCCCCCTTTGGGGGAGCTGGCGCGTAGCGTCTGAGAGGGCTACACCTCATCCAGCGAATATTCCACCTGAACCCCGCCGTAGATTCGCCATCCGGCAGGCTTCGCGTGACTGCGAATCCTCAGCTTCATCCGAACGCCCGCAATCTGAATCTTGACCCGATAGTCCCGCCTGTCCCTTTGCAAAAGCACCGTCCGCGTCTTTTCCCGCTTCTCGGTCTGTATCGTGATTTCAAGCGGCAGGTCGTTTTCGTCCGCGTCCGCCGTAAAGCGCAGCAGGTAGTCCCGCTTCATGTACGCCTTGCCCAAGTCCAGCCACGGCGTTTCCCATATGCACTCCATCGGCATATCCAGATAGCTTCCCTCGTTCTCCCTCGCGTTGTAGAGCAAGACCTCGTACGGGCTTTCCGCCTGCGTGTAGTAGACCCTGCCGTTTATTGCGAAAAAGTCCTTGACGCGGATGCCTTTCCTCAGCATGAACGTTCCGCGCTCCGTGTCGTATTCAATGACCGTGTTGTTTTCCGTCAGCGTCTCGTTTTCGCTTTCCCTGACGCACATCGCCAGATAGTAGACGTGGTCGCATATGCACGCCCGCGCCGCGCCGTCCATCCCGTCCATCCGCATCCGCATCGTTTCATACAGCGCGTCCCGGCTGAGCAGCCGCAGCGTGCTTCCGTCGTATAAGCCGATGCCGCTCTGCGACAGGTACAGCATGCTCGTCCTGTCCGTGCAGATGGTGCGCTCCTCTACCGGACCGTCTGTGCCGTATGCCTCCGTAATCGTGAAGCTGCTCGGGTCTGTCCCGCGTATCTCGAAGATTGTCCGCTCCTTGACCGCCAGCAGATACCCGCCGAACGGCTCAAGCGATATGAACCTGTCGCCGTCCCACGTCGGCTGGTTGATGACGCCGCCGCCCAGCTCAGGCGTTTCCGGCACGTCCGTCCAGTTGAACGGGTCATACGGGCGCGAATAGAAGATGCTGTCCGGATAGCCCTCCGCGCCCGTTCCCCATATGCGCTCCGCGTGCCGCCCCAGCACGGCAAACTTGACCTCGCTGTATGCGTCGCCAATGGTCAGCGTCTTTTTCTCTACCCGCAGGTCGTTGCCGTATACCGCGATCATCCCGTCCTTTTCGTTGGAAAGGATCAGGATGTCCACCGTCTCCCCGCCGTCCGCTGCTTCATAGGTGACGCTGCTCCATTCGTCGCTCTTGTACCCCTCCGACCGCTTGATCCAGCCCTCTGTTCCCAGCGTGTAGGTGTAAATCGCGCCCCCGGCAGCCGCGACGTATACGTCCGCGTCGTCCGGTCTTGACCGCCTGTAAAACCGCGTCAGCGTCTTGATTTGCGCCCCCAGCGACGGAAAGGCGCGGCTCGTGCCGTATGCCGACGCCAGAAGCCCGCGCTCCGTCCGGATGTTCTGCGCTCGGTAGGCGTAGTCCGCGTTGATGTTCGTGTCGCCCGCCGCCTGATAGATGCCCTTGGGCGTGGGGATGGTGAATTTTCCTTCGTAATCGCTGTCGCTGATGCTCATCTGTGATACCTCACGTCCGTCACCTCATACAGGTTGCGCCGCCTCGTCACGCTGCCCATGCCCTGTGGACGGATGCGGTTCATCTCCTGATAGAAGCAGTTCTTAAAAAACTGTGCCCGGCTCTGCTTGGCGAGATTGCCGCTGGATAGATGGCGGTAGCAGATGTAGTCCGCCAGCGCCGCGTGCGCGAATTCCGGAATCTGCGGCACGTCCTCTCCGTCCTCCAGCGGCGGGAAGCCGACCTCGCAGAGCGCCCGCAGCGTCTTTCCCTTCAGGTCGTCCCGCCATACGGTAAGGCTTCTTCCGTCCCCTGCCAAATCAAAGGCGACGTCCCGTCCGTCCTCGTCCGTCAGCTGAATCACCCGGTTGACGACATATCCCAGCACCGCGGCGCATCCGTCCTCGCAGATGGTCAGGCACATCATCCTCTTGGGCTTGAGATATTCTCTCACCGCGATGTCATAGCCCATGTTCGCATAGATTTTGAATGTCTCCTCGTATTCGTTCACGTCCTGCGGGTCTTCCCCGAGCTGCCGCAGGGCTTGCGCGATGATCTGGCTCAGCGTCATCTTCCTTCACTCCTTTCTCTCTTAAAGCCGCCGCGAAGCGAAGATGGGGTTTGGGGATAAAATCCCCAAGCAGGGAACGGGGCGGCAGCCCCGTCGTAACCCATTGCGCAGCAAAAATGTGAATCAGGGAGCGAAGCGATCCCTGATTCTGTTTAAGCCTGTCTGCGTTATTTCCCGTCTTCATCGCTCTCCTCTGTATCCATCTCTTTCAGTACAATTCCTGCCAGAGAAACTCCCTTTCTCTCTCGCGGCAGCTTCAGAATGAAAACCGCATCCCCTTCTTACATTTCCCCGCAGTTTTTCAGAATCTCCGCCACCGCCGCGGGCATCTCCACCGTCTTGCCCCTCTGGAAGTAGAAGCTCACGCCGTTCAGCCCCGCAAAAACCACATCGTCCTTGCTTCCGGGCGCCAGCGGCAGATTCACCTTCAGGGTCTCCCCGTCCGCGCATCCCGCGTCGCTCATCAGCTTTCTGAGGCTTGCCTGCGTCTTGGCGCACTTTCCCGCCAAAACCACGCTGGTCTTTTTCATCGTTGTCGTCGTGTTCGTTCCCATGTTCGCCATTTTTCTTTCCTCCTCTGTTTCATTCATTTCAAAAATCAAGCGAAGCGAAGGCGGGGCTTGAATCTGCGCATCCGTTCCATCCGATGCCGCTTTTTCCAAAATTCCCCGCCCGCGCTTCACGCCGGTTTCACCTTTTTTCGCGATTTAAGGCTTTTGCCGTTCCTTACGCGCTGAATCCGCACTCGATTCGCACCGCATACTCCGGCTGCAGCATTTTCACGCCGAAGCCGTCCATCTTCCAGCCGACCGTGCTGATTTGGTCGAGCGGGTCTGCCGTGCCCGCGCTGCCCGCCGGCTTGACAATCACTCGCGGCTTTGCCCCCTTCAGGCTCGTGATGCCGTAGGCATACTGACCCAGTACGATCACGCTTGCCACGTCCGCCTTCTCCGCGCCCGCGCCGCCGAAAACCTTGGCTTCCGTCGTTTCAACCAGACGCACGCCGAACAGCCGACCGATTTCGCCCGTGTAGATGTTCTCCTTGTCCTGATACTGGCTGACCTTGATGAAAGCCTCGTCCTCCTGCAAGTCATACATCGTGTCCGGACCTACGATGGCGATGTAGTAGCCGCCGAAGGTCTGCGCGTGGTTTTTCTTGAGCATCTTGACCGCCCGGCGCAGCTCCCTGCTGGTCAGCTTGTCCGCGGGGGTCAGCGCGGCGCGGCTCGTCTTGCCGCCCGCGTAAATCACGTTGGCGCATTTGGCAAGCTCCTCGCGCACCACCGCGTCAATGCTTCGCGCACCCGCGTCGCCGAAGAGCTTCGTTCGGCGCATGATGTCCATGTCCAGATGCGTCAGGTCGAGCTTGTCCGTGCATCGCGCATATTCGCCGTACTGCTGAAGCTGCACCGTCACCTCCGTCTCCGCCAGCATCACGCTGTCGCCCGGGTCGCCCTCGCTGAGGGCCTTGGTGTTCGTTTCCAGCGGAATGATTTTGCGCATGTTCATCACCAGTCCGCTGTGCGGCGGCATGCGATGCTCATCGCCAAACTGCAAATGCACCAGGTTCGGTTCAAACGTGCGCAGCAGCTCACGGTTGTAGTAGGTCTGCATGCCCGCGCTCAACGCGCTGCTCGTCGTCATATTCGTGTCCGTATTCGTATAAGCCATCTTTCTTCCTCCTTGTGTTTTCAGTTCAATAAGTTACGCTGGGGTTACGTTGGGATTACGTTAGGGCTCTGCCCTAAAACCTGCCAGAAAACTGAGTTTTCTGGACTTTCCACTTGGATGGATTGCATCGCAATCCATCCCTCTCCCCCTTCTTCAAACCGCCGCGAAGCGGAGATGGGAGTCTGAGGGACAATCGTCCCTCAGGCGGGGTTTGGGGATTGGAGTCACGCGCCCGCTGTGCGGGATTCAGCGTGACGGAAATCGGAAATCGCAGGGAGTGCTTGCGCGACCATGCGAGTTTCCCGGATCGGCAGCCCCATCACTCCCCCTCGTCCTCCCGTCCCTCGCCCCCGTCACTCGATGCGTACCTTTCGCCCTTCCATCATCGCCGCACGCGCTCTGCGCGAAAACGCATCAAATTGCCTGTCCGTCATGTGCTCGATTCGGTTGTCCGGCTTCACCGAACCCGCCGCCGTCGTTCTCGCCGTCGGTACGCCGTAGCGATGCGGCGCCGCCATGCTCCTGCGTAAGTAGGCACATGCCGCACGCTGTACACCGTGCCCCATCGCAATTTCGCCGCGTACCTGCTCGTCCTGCGTGAACGCCGCCATCTCCGCCGTCGTCCAGCCGTCCTCAAATAACTCGGCAAGCCCCGCCCGAATCGCCGCCATCATCTCGTCCGCCTCGCGGCTCTCCTCCTCCGGCTGCTCCTGCTCCATGTCTCCGGTCAGGTTTTCCTCCAGCTCGTCTACCGTCACTTCATTCTCAAGCGTTCTTTCGTCCATTTTCTTCGCTCCTTTCGTTCTCTCTCACCGCCCGCAGCACGCTGTCCCTCGTCCGATATCCCTCCATCAGCCGAATGACGCTCTCCGGCGGCAGCGGTTTCCCCGCGTCCGCGCAGATCTTGACCGCCTGCATCAAAAATTCGTTGTCTGCCTGAATCTGGCTCGGGTTGTTCTTCTGTACCTGTACGCGCACCGTGTACGCCGGACGCGGCAACGCCCCTCCGTTTTTGCTCGGCGCAATCAGCTCGATGATCCTCTCCCGCATCCCGCCGCTTGAGTTCCATCCGCCGACGATTCGCAGCTTCCGCCCCGGCTCCATGTATTCGCTCAACACCCAGAGAATCTGCTCGACCATCCGCCTGAATGCGTCCTTGAATCTCTCCGTGTGCCACCTCGTGATCTTGCCGCCCGCCTCCTGTAAGTAGTGGATGGCTGTTCCCGCCGTCACGTTTAAGCCGCCTTCGCCTCGCGTAAACTGGTTCTGTCCGCAGTCCTGCTTCATCGCGTCCGCCATGTAGCACATCATTTCGTAAACCTGCCCGTTCAGCGGCGACGCCTGCACCGTCTGCATCACCTCGCGGATGTCGTTGCCCTCCCATTCAATGATGGTCTTGCGCATGTCCGCCACATCGTCCGGATTGACGCCGCTTCCGCGCCGAATGAAATGCCGCTGTACGCTCGATTCGCGGGCGTTGTCGTCGATGTACTTGGCGTATCGGTCGATGGCAGCCTGCGTCCCGCTGTAATCGTGAATCAGCCCCTTGCCAAAAGGCTTTCGCCATGAATCGCGGAATTTGTATAGCGTGAAGGGATATTGCCCGTGCGCATAAACGCCTTCGGGATAGGCCCCGCCTTCCGCGCCATATCCGGTCTCCGTGCTGAAGAGCAGCGCATGCCCCGCAAACTGCGCCATGTGTACAAACGTCCTTCGGCTTCCCGCGTCGTATCGCTTGTACCAGAACTCAATCAGCAGCGCACGCTCGTCCCCTTCCGGCGTTTCGAATTCGCCCGCGTCCTCTTCGCCGTATGCGTCGCCCGTAACATATCCCCGCGCATGCGGATAATGCTCCTCAATCCACGCGACCGTCGTGTGCGTCACCTTGAAACAGCCCCGCCCGTCCTGAATGTCCTCGTACATCGGGTCGGGGTAGAAGTCCTCCGGATGCCACGCCAATACGGAAACCATGCCCGCGCCGTCCTCCAGCTCCTCGTCCCAAAATACCTGCGCCACGCCCGTGCCCGTCACGATGGCGTCCTCCATCATCGTCTGATATTTGCCCGGCCATCCCGCGTGATAGAGTACAAAGCTCACCACGTCCTCCATCTCCTCCGCGCTGTTCGCCGTCTCCTCCCTTTCGGGCAGCATCACCGCCTCCGGCAGGTTGTCGATCTGGTCGGCAATCATGTTGTCCACGCAGCTCCCCAGCGTGTTGCTCGTCGGTGCCGTCGCGCTCCGCTCTCCCTTGTGGTCGCGTATCCTCCGCGCCCGTTTCATCTCCTCGTGTTCTTCCCTCAGCTGGTCATAGAAAAAGTCGAACAGGGTGTATCCCCGCTCGACCAGTTCCTTCTCCCGTGCCGTCAGCGGCTGGTTCTCCGCCGCGTCCCATTTTTTCCGGCTCTGCCGTACGTCGCCCATGCCGTATTTCTCCATTTTCACTCTCCCGTTCCTATATATTTGCCTCATGTCTGTAGCAACCAGTTACAGATCGAGAAATCTCGTTGCCTAAGCTGTAGTTCACAGTGTTCGCTTTGTGCAGGCAGAGCCGCCGCCGAGCCTGTGCGTTCGCGTCAGCAAACAGATCGAATCGGCAATGGAAAAACCGGTATTGCCGTTGCAATCTGTATGCAGGAGCTTGTATGAACGCAGTCGGAATCGATGTTTCCAAAGGCAAAAGCATGGTTGCTGTGCTTCGCTCTCTGGGCGTCACGTTGGCTGTCCTCATTCAAAATGATTTTCGTTTCCGTATTCCTAAGCCTGTTACATCCGCATATTGCTTTCATCTCCCTGAACATCTGGCGATTTAACCCGTTTGCCCTCCATGTACTCTTATCCTTTCGCGTGCATATCCGGATTATAAGCATGTAACAGAAGGATTCAATGGGTATGGTGATGAATGAATCCTATGTCGTGCTGCTTGTGACGAGATAGGTGTGACGATCTGAAGAACACTGATTTGCCATTCAACCGCCATCAAGCTCATTTATGAATCGGCTATCTTGATCGCCTGTTATCGCGAGTGTGTTGGACAATGAAAGGTGGAGTCAAATACATGAAACCGTTTTGGGTGAGAAAGACAATCCTCAACTGGATTTCGATGATGCTCGTTTCTGCTGTTCTAATCTTAATTGCTTCATCCGCAACGGGCGAAATTTCTTCAACGATTGATGTCATGAACGACACTAAAAACAAACACACTGTAGTTCCGTCTATTCCTCAAGGCGAGCTGATCGCTGAAGATGTGAAATTCGCCAAGGGGGAAAAGTATGAAGTCTACTCCGGTCCCGGAAAGGATTATCTCCGCGCAGCTGATGGAAAAGCCGTTGTCTCCACAAACGACTGGATTCAAGTCTTTGGCAGGGAGAATGGTTGGATTCTGATACAATATGAGATTGACAAAGACCATATGCGCTTTGGCTGGATTCCTGAAAAAGCGCTGCCGAAATCAGCATCTGTCGATGAACTCAGCTTTATCCCTGAGACGGTTACGTTACTGGATACAGCGTTCTTAACAGATGATCCGTTATTTTCACATACCGTCCTTTTGACGCTTCCCAAGGGCACAACCGTTTATCACCTTTCGGACATGGGCGATTGGGCTTATATCGAAAGTTGCTCTGGTGATTGCGTGCGCGGCTTTGTAAACCGCGCTTTGATTCGTACAGGCAGGGTTTATGGGCTGGAAAATTGTCCAGCTAACAACGGCACCCAAGTGATGAATGGAACCTTGGTAGTGAAAAGCAGTGCTATCGAGGCTGATTTTTCCTCCATCATCCATGATGGCTATCAAAGTGTTTCGGTTCAGGGTTACTGCCTCTACGACACTTTCACCGGCAACCTTCTGTTTAAATTAACGAACATAAGTCCAAACGGCAACTATACCGGAAGTGGAATGTTGCCATCAAATGTCACGTCCATTCAAATTGTCCCAATACTGCCAAACGGGGAGAAAGCCGGCAAAGATTTGACGGTTACCGTTGAATGGTAAATCATGGGCTTCCCTCGTCTCTCCCTGTTGACCGCCACCCGCTTTCCCGATATAATCAGCTTATCAAAACATCATCCAAGGAGGGCCGCGCCATGTCTTTTCGCCGTCTGCTTGGGCTTTTCTGCCTTCTTCTGTCCGTTTCTTCGGCTCTCGCCGAATCGGAAGGCGATACCCTCGCCTTTCCCTGCTCACCCGAGCTTTCCCCTTTTCTCTCTCAAAGCGAACACACCATCAGCCGCGAGATCGACCTGCATCACTGGGATCGCATGCAGATTGATTACTGGGGCGATGACCCCATCCCCGTCGATCACGGTTCTCTGATTATTCTGGATGATCAATTCATGCTGATCGACCTCCATTTTTCCAAAGACTTTCCGTTCAGCACAGACAATTGCGTCTTGCCGGAGGCCATCTACATGGTCAATCATGATCCGGCTGTCTCCGATGATACCGATCCGCCGGAATGGCATGTCTACATGTATCCGGACAAAGACGATCCCTATGCTTTCCATTACGCCTGTACATGGAATTGGGATATGGTCGGAATCAAGATGTACGGCGAATACACTGTTCCAAACGGCGAACAGCATGACAGCGGTTTTTCTTTGGATATCGACATTTTTTAATCGCCGTCTCCCCTCATCCTCCCCCCTCTCGGGGAGCTGTCAGCCGCAGCCTGACCGAAAGGGCTACTCCCCCAGCGGGTCAAACCGCCATTCCCTTTCCTTCCCTCTCGGGCGCGGCGCAATGGGTCTTGACATTAAAAAGTACCGCGTTTCGTCGTAGATGTGATCCTCGCCCGCCGTGTCGATGTCCTCCGGCTTGCGCCCGTCGTAAACCAGCGCGGGAATCGTCCGCCTGAAATCCCGGCAGTTCTCAAAAACATAGAGCATCGGACGCCCTTCCTCGTCGAATTTCAGCCGTTCGTGCAGCTGCATCTTTCCGGGCAGCCGCGTGTTGTCCCCCTTCATGAAGGTCACCCCGTTAAAGACCTTGCGAATCTGTTCCTCCACGCTCAGCCCGCGGCTTCTGTCCCAGATGGCAGGGTCGGCGACGCCCGAAACACGGATGCCCTCCGCGGCTTCCGGTTCCATCAGCTCCGCGAGCTTTTCCGCGATTTCGCCCGGCGCGTTCATGATGCCGACGTTCGCCTCCCCCGGCACGCAGCCGTAAAGCTCCTTGTATCGGTATACCCGCCCTTCCTCGTCCACCGCCCAAACCCCGAAGGAGAATGGGCGCGTGTAACCGTGGTCGAAGCTGACCACCCGCGTCCAGTGCCACGGAATGTCGAATGGATGAATGACGTGCGTGTACAGCCCGTCGCCGTAGTGCGTCGGATCGTCCACAAATTCCGGGAAAGCCTGTCCGTCGAATGCGTCCCATTTGCCCAGCAGCAGCGCATCCCTCAACGCCTTGGGCTTCTGCTCCAATTCCACGATGTAGTCCCGCGTGATGTGCGGATTGTCCATCGCCGTCGCCGGAATGTACTCGATCTTTCTCACGCTCACCCCGCCGAGTATGCTGCTTTCAACCGCCACCTCGGCGGTTCGCCCGCCCGCGTTCGTGCTGTCCACAAATCGCGCCTTCACCCACGCATGCCCCGGACCGCCCGGGTTGCTTGCGCATCGCACGCAGGGCGTAATGCCCAGCCGCTTTTCTGCACGCAGTCGTGTGCGCAGGTAATCATACATCGGTTTTGTGAAATGTGTCAGCTCGTCGAAATACAGCCAGTGGATTTCCGCGCCCTGATATTTCAGCAGCCCCTGCCCCTCGTCGCTCAGGTGGCAGAAATGGATGACGCTTCCGTTGCTCAGCCTCAACTCGTGCGCACTGGAAACATATTTGCCCAGTTCCTTCGGCGCAATGAGCTGCATCGTCCGGATCAGCGTCATTTCCAGTTCAGGATAGGTTCGCCTGAATAGGTACGCGTGCGTCTGCGGATATTTCAGGCAGCGCATCAGCGCGTCCCAGCATATGGCGTAGCTCTTTCCTCCGCCCGCCGCCCCGCCATAAAGCACTTCGTCCGCCGTGCTTGCGTGAAACGCAAGCTGTTTTTTTGTCGGCTGATAATCAAGCTCTATCTCCATGCTTCTGTTCTTCCTCCTTTCCGCCCGTCCCGTCCGGCATGCCCAGCGCAGGTGCGCCCGCCGCAAACCGAATCACCACGTCCTTTCCGCAATCCTTCTGCATCCGAATGCCTGCCCTGTCGAGGATGTCCTTCGCCGCCCTCTGGCGGATGTTGTCGTTCCCCTCCGACTGGCTCAGCAGCGCCGCCTGATGCCGCGCCGCTTCTTCCGCGCTTTCGTAAACGCAGATTTGCGCGCGCAGCTTTGCCGCCTCGGATTTCTTTCTGTATGCCTCCAGCCTTTTCAGGTCGCCGAGTATCGTCTTGACCTGTCTCTCGCTCGCCCCGATCTGCCTTGCGATCTCGTCCGGTTCCCTGTTTTCTTCAAAGTACAGTCGCACGGCTTCGCTCTTCATGTTTTCCGTCATTCTGCCCATCTCACCACCTCCTTTCCATGTCCGCCTTTTTCTCTGCCAAACTCCGTAAAGCATCGAAGCCTTTCCCATGCGAACGTTTTTCCCCGTTCCCGCGCATCAAGCGGGTTAAGCCCGCCCTCTCCTCCGCCCAAGTCCTCAGACATTGAACCCCTGCGCACCCGAACGTTTTTCCCCCGTTCCCAGCGCATCAAAAAAAGCCGTTCCAACACCGGAAACGGCTTTTTGATTGATGAATACTTCTCAGCTTTCCCGCGAAGTGAAGAAAGAACGCCGAAAGCAGCACAACCTGCCGACGGTCGGGATTAAACCCTCTGTCACTCTTTTCCCGCCGCGAATCTCTTTTCTTCTTTCGCTGATGATATCATATCATACCTCTTTTTGAACCGCAAGATGACATTTGGGTGCCATTTCGGTGTCATTCCCGTGCCCTTCAGGTGCCATCTTCCCCATCTTCCCCGTTCTCCTTCTTCCCCTCGATCTCCCTTTTGTATCGCATGATCTGCCGCCTGCTCCTGTCCGTCATGCGTATCGTGTCCTCTAAGCTCAGCCCGCCGATGTAGTAATACATGCAGAACGAATACAGCCCGATTTTCAGCCCGCTGATTATCCCTCTCGCCTCGTCCTCCAGCTCGTGTAGAATCGCTCCTTCCCTCTCCAGCGACTTTTCAAGCGACTCCTTCATCATCAGCTTTACCTCAAGCCCCCGCGCTAACCCGCCTCTGCCGTGCGGCATTCCGTCCAGCTGTACCGCACTCAGCGTCGCCGCCTGCATTTCCGTCAGCTTCTCGCTCAGCTCCCGAACCAGCCTGACCTGCCCCCTCACGCGCAGCAGCACCTGTCTGTCCTTCTCGTTCATTCCGCTCTCCCCTCTCCAGTTCAATCATCCTCGTCCCTCAGCCATCGTTCCTCGTCCCAGAGCAGTCTGAGCCTTCTCTCCTCCTCGCAGATTCCGCAGCCGTCGCATTCCTCTTTTTCATGCAGTACGCAGGAAAACGCCATCTTTCTCCTCCTTCTGTTCTCTTTTCTTTGCTTTCATTCGCATCAAATACGAACGTATGTTCCCATTTTAATCTCTTACTTCCCGTTTGTCAAGCCGAATTCCCCTTTTCATCCTCTAATCGACATTTCCGTACACCACCCCTTCAAGCCGCCGCGAAGCGAAGAAGGGAGTCTGAGGGGATAATCCCCTCAGGCAGGTCTTTGGGATTGTAGTCATGCGCCCGCAGTGCGGGGCGTACAGCATGACGGAAATCG
>URJN01000029.1 GCA_900548125.1 uncultured Eubacteriales bacterium | reverse complement strand
CAGCGTGCGTGACCTCGATCTGCTCGGGCATGATTCCCTGCGCAAAGCCCGTGCCCAGCGCCTTAGCGACGGCCTCCTTCGCCGCGAACATGGCCGCGGCGCTCTCCCCCGCGCCCCTGCCCCGGCCTTGCAGATACGCGCGCTCCGCCTCGGTGAACACCCGATTCAGAAAATGCGCCTTCTGAATCGCGTGCTCGATTCGGCTGACGGCGCACAGATCCACGCCGATCCCCAGCGTCTCAGGCATAGCCCATCAGCCCCCGAACGGATACGTCCGCCGCCAGCACCTCGCGGTCTTTTCCGTCGTCCCCGCGGACAATCAGGCTTCCGCTGTCCGTCACGTCCATCGCGGTGCCGGTAAAGCTGCCCGCCGCGGAAATGACCTGTACGCGCTGCCCCAGCGTCGCCGAGCGTTCCCGATATGTCTGCATCAGCGCATCCGTTCCCGTTTTCGCCAGCGCATCCACCGTCTCATACTCCTCAAGGAACGCACGCACCACGTCCGCGCGGCGGATTGTCCTGCCCGTCAGCAAATCCAGCGACGACGCGGTCTGAGCGATATCCCCGTCAAACGTCTGTTGATGAACATTGATGCCGATGCCCGCCACCACATCGTGAACGCTCTGCTCGTCGGCGTTCATCTCCAGAAGCATGCCGCAGACCTTTCTGCCGCCGCAGACGATGTCGTTGGGCCACTTGATGCGTGCATCCAGCTCGCAGGCGCGGGAAATCGCCCTCGCCACCGCCAATGCCGTTTGCAGCGACAGCACCGCAACGTGGGAAGGATGGGCATGCGGTCTGAGAATCAGCGTCATGAAAATGCCCTCGCCCGCCGGAGAGATCCAGCCTCTGCCGCGGCGGCCGCGTCCCGCCGTCTGCTCGTCCGCCAAAACCAGCGTTCCCTGCTCCGCGCCGTCGGCGGCAAGCTGACGCGCATAGCGGTTAGTCGAATCCACACTGCGCAGATAGACGATTTTCTTTCCCGCCCATGCCGTATGAAGCCCCTGCTGCACAACCGGCTCCATCAGGCTGTCCGGACAGGAAACCAGCCGATAGCCCTGACCGCCGCACGCCTCGATTTCAAACCCCATCTCCCTGAGCTGGCTGATCTGCTTCCATACCGCCGCGCGGGTCACGCCCAGCTCCTCGCTGAGTGCCTGCCCGGAAACGCTCTGCCCGCAAAGCAGGCGCGACAAAATCTGCTCCGTCATATCGCTGTTCCTTCCGGAATGACCGGATTCCTCCCCGCGGCAAAACGCCGCCTTCTTTTTTCTCCCTTTATTCTAACAAAAAAGGCGATTTTCTGCAAGGCGTGACGCGCTGCTTGCCAAATTCCCGCCCTGCCTTTATAATAATAGAAAGATGTTTATCCTCCGCCCCTGCGGCGCACATTAGGATAAACGCAAGCCAAAGGAGTGTATTATGACCAATTTCAGCATGATGGTTTCCGCCCTCAAGCAAAATATAGCCCGCGCCGTCGTCGGTAAGGATGACGTTGTGGAACTGATGCTCACCGCGCTGCTGTGCGAAGGGCATGTGCTCATCGAGGATGTTCCGGGCGTGGGCAAGACGACGCTCGCCAGCGCGCTGGCGCGTTCGCTTTCCTGCTCTTTTAAGCGTATTCAGTTTACGCCGGATATCACCCCGTCGGATATCACCGGCTTCACCATGCCCAGTCTGTCGGGCGAAATGCAGTACCGCCCCGGCGCAATCATGAGCCAGATTGTCCTCGCCGACGAAATCAACCGCACTTCGCCGAAAACGCAGTCCGCGCTGCTCGAGGTCATGGAAGAGCGTCAGGTGACGGTTGACGGCGTGACCTATCCGCTTGCGCGCCCGTTTATGGTTCTGGCGACGCAGAATCCGGTCGATTTTGTAGGCACTTATCCCCTGCCGGAAGCCCAGATGGACCGCTTTTTCATGCGCATCTCCATCGGCTATCCGTCCTTGCAGGATGAGATGGACATTCTGGACAGATACTGCGGCGAACAAAAGCCGATGGAATCCGTCGTCCCCGTCTGCTCGTCGGAGGACGTCATCGCCATGCAGCAGGAGGTCAAAACGGTTTACTGCTCCAAGGAGGTTCGGGCGTATATCGCCGCCATCTGCGCCGCCACGCGCAGTACGCCGCTGCTCAATCTGGGCGCAAGTACGCGCGCCGCGATTGCGCTCATCCACGCGGCGCAGGCAAACGCCCTGCT
The DNA here is from genome assembly GCA_900548125.1 of uncultured Eubacteriales bacterium. Classification (GTDB taxonomy): domain Bacteria; phylum Bacillota; class Clostridia; order Christensenellales; family Aristaeellaceae; genus Ventricola. Next base: position 10,881 of record URJN01000029.1, on the reverse strand, counting down.
CTGCGGGCGCGACTATATCATTCCCGAAGACGTGCAGCATCTTGCGCCCAGCGTGCTGTGTCATCGCTTCGTGCTTTCCGCCGAGGCACGCATGCGCGGCTATACCGGCGAGCAGGCATTCGCCGAACTGCTCGCAAACGTCCGTATTCCGGTGAAGCTGAAATGACCTCGCGTGGGTTTTATACGCTGCTTTTCGGCGTACTGATGCTCTTTACCGCGCTTTCCGTCAGCAGCGCGGGCGCGTTCCTGCTGGGGGCGGCGGCACTGACCTGCTGGCTGCTGGCGCTGCTCAGCGTGCTGCTCGGCGCGCTCACCTGCAAGGTCAGCCAGTCCGTCGGCGGCGGGCAGACATCGCGCGGCAGTTCCTGTCCGTATCACCTGAGCCTGCGCATGCCCGTACCCGCGCCGATTGCGCCGCTTTCACTGAAGGTCTGTCTGCCCAGCGGACGGCAGAGCGATTTTTCGCTTGCCGCCAATCTTTTCGGCTTGACCGAGAGCGACAACACCTTTCCCTGTCCCCACGTCGGCGTTTATCCGGTCGGCATCACGCAAATCACGTTTTCTGACTGCTTCGGTCTGTTTTCCCTGCGCAGAAAATCGCCCCTTCCGCTCGTTTTTGTGACGGTTCTGCCCAATCCGATTGAAACGGAGCCGCTTGCCGTCAGTCCGGGCGAGGGCGAAAGCTCGACCACCCAGCGCGCGCTTGCCGACCACAGCGTGCCGGAGGACATCCGCGCCTGGCAGGACGGCGACGAACTCAAGCGCGTCCATTGGAAGCTCTCCATGCGCCGTCAGTCGCTGATGGTGCATACTTATGAAACACCCCAGCGTCCCGATGCGCTGGTGCTGCTGGACTGCGGCGCGCCGAAATGTGCGCCTGCCGTCCGCGCCGCGCTCGTCGATGTGCTGGCGGAAGCCTGCGCAGGGACGCTCAAGAGCCTGCTGGAGGCAGGCCGCGCGACGCATCTGCCGCTCTCTCCGTCCGGTCAGGGCGAATTCAGCGGACATGACGCGCAGGCCCTTCCCGCCATGCTTCGCGCCGTCGCCGCCGCTGGCTACAGTGAAACGACCGATTTTTCCCGCGTGCTCTGGCTCGCGTCGCGGCGCATGCAGCGCACCGGCTCGACTGCCATTCTGACCACGCGGCTGACGCCCGCCGTGGCGGACGCTGCCATCGCGCTTTCGCGCATGGGCTCCAAAATGCGCTTTACCCTCGTCACCGCGGGCGAACCGAGCGAAGAAGAAGCCCAGCTGCTCCATCTTCTCTTTGCCAGCGGCTTGGAAACCGCGCACATCCGCGCGGCATAATTTCGCGCCAGAAAGGCGACTGTCTTCATGAAAAAAACGTTCTTTTCCATGCCGAACGCCCTGCTTCTGCATGCGCTGACGACTTTTCTCATCGGCATCGGATGCACCTATCCGCTTTCCCTGTCGCTGGGGCTGACGGCGCCGCTTTCGCTGAGCGTCGGCTGCTGTGCGCTGGTCACGCTGGCGTTCGCGCTGCTTTCCTGCCTGCCGCGTCTGCGTGCGCTGGCATATCCGCTGCTGCTCGCCGTCCTCTGCGCGTTCGTTTTCAGCCTTCGCGGACAGATGAACGCCATCAGTGCTGCGCTGACCCTTCTTTTAAACGGGCATGCGCTTGCGCTCGCGGCATATTCCCGTGCGCTTGTCGTGCTGTTTTCGCTCGTTTTTACCGGTGTCGGCGCGGCTCTTTCCCGAAGTGAGCAGGCTTTTTTCCCGCTTGCGCTTCTGGTGATTGTGCTGCTGTTCATCGTTTCGTTTCTGGGCATTGAGGTCGGTGCGTTTTCGCTCCTGCCCCTCGTGCTTGCGCTGATTCTGAGCGGACGCGCTCCCGGCGTATCCGCAAAGCGGCTCATTCCCATGGCAGCGGCGGCATTGGGCATTGTCGCGCTGATGATGCCGATGGCAACGCAGACTGTGCCCGAACTGAACGATTTCGCCCGACGCATGCGCCAGAAAATCGACGACTATCTGTTCTTCACCGAGCCTCGAACGACGTTTTCGCTCAGCACAACCGGCTATCAGCCACTGGGCGTCAGTCAGCTCGGCGGACCCGCCAATCCGGAGGAAGCCCCCGTGATGCAGGTTCGCACAAGCGGCAGAACACTCCTGCGCGGCGCAATCAAGAATGAATACGATGGCTCCGCATGGACGGACTCCACCTCCGGTCGGCGTTATCTGCTCGTCAATCCGCGCTTCATCCTGCTGCGGCGCAGCCTGTTCGACCTCGACCGTCCGGAGAAGGCTCTCCGTTCCCAGCTTCCGCAGAGCGAACTCATCACCGTGCTGATGCGTTCGGACAGCGTCAGCACGCTGTATCTCACCCAGCGTTTTTCCGCGCTTTCAGGCGAAGGGATCGTCCCTTATTTTTCGCCTGCCAGCGAGGTTTTCGGCACGCGCAGCCTGACCTTGGGCGACAGCTATACCTTCAGCGGCACGCGCATGAGCTATGACACGCAGGGCGTTCGGGATGTCGTGCTTGCCGCGTCGCAAGCCCCCGATCAGCCGCTTGAAGGCATACGGGAAACCTATCTTTCCGTTCCGTCCGGCGTTGAACCGGATGTCTATGCGCTGGTCACGCGCATCACGCAGGACGCGCAGAACGATTTTGACCGTGCCGCCGCGCTGTGCACCTATCTGCGAAGTGCCTATTCCTATACGCTTGAGCAGAATATACCGCCGACAGGTCGGGATTTCGTATCCTGGTTCCTGCTCACGGAGCGGCAGGGCTACTGCACATCCTTCGCCAGTGCCATGGCTGTCATGGCGCGCATTGCGGGACTGCCTTCCCGATATATCGAAGGCTATGCCGCCGTTCCGGACAGCGACGGCACAGCCCGCGTCACGCAGCGAAATGCGCACGCGTGGGTTGAAATCTACTTCAGCGGCTTTGGTTGGTTGAGCTTTGACGCCACGCCGGGCTATGGCACGGAAAACACATCGGACGACGGCAATCTGCCCGATAACCCGCCTGCCGCGTCGCCGTCGCCCAGCCCGACGCCCACGCCCGATGCGACCCCTTCTCCATCGCCCTCTCCTCAGATAACGCCGACCCCCAGCCCAGAAAATCAGTCGGACGCAACACCGACGCCTTCCCCTACGCCCGAACCGACGCCTTCTCCGGACGACCCTGACGCCGTGCCGACTCCGACGCCCTCGCCCACGCCGCCGCCGGACAATTCGGAAAAGAATCCCCCGCCCGGCTGGCTTTGGCTGCTACTGATTCTTCTGATTTTGGCTGCCGCTGTCGCCGCTCGGCTGTATTTCTGTGCGCCTGCCCGCGTGGCAGGCAGGCAAAGCAGCACAAATGACGCGCTGTTCGTCTGGTATCGCGCGATTGAAGAAGTGCTCCTGTGCATGGGCATCGCCGCTATGCCGGGCGAAGCCCCCGCGACATTCCTGCTCCGCGCACAGACGCAGTTGGGCGATGCTGTGAAACTGACCACGCTGGGCAAAGCACTCTGCGTCGCGCAATACAGCGCGCATACACTCAAACGCACCCAGCCGGAACGCGCCGAAAAGACCTATTCCGACCTGCTCGCGCTGATGAAGCCGATGCAGAAGCTCAGGCTCTATGTGCGCCGGCTGCTGCCGAAAAGAGGAATCCACTGAGGACGCATTCGCAAAATACCCCCGTTAAAACCGCTGCGGAGCGAAGAATGGCGTAAGATTGCCCCTCTTGTTCCGCTATCTATAAAGGGACTGTCAGCTGACAGTCCCTTTTCATTCATAGAAAATTGCCCGCATGAGCAAAGCTCTTGCCTTGGGGAAATCTTCCCGCGTCTTTTCTTACATTCTATACCACTTGATTTCGTTCGACGCCATCTGCAATTCAAACGACGTTCCGTCGCCGCGATAGACCACTGTGGACTGCGGCGTGTAGGTATTGTTGACCACGCAGTATTTGCCGTTCTTCACATAGGCATGAACCTCCACGTTCGGATTCGTGGAGAACCAGCGATGCAGCTCATCCTCGGCGTGTGCGCTCCAGAGTATGGCGCGATACAGAAGCCTGCTGTTGGCAAAGCTGTACGGCAGACCGGAAATATATACCGCGCGCCCCGCCTCAAAGTCGTTTGCCGCCAGCTGAACCTCTTTATCCCGCTGGCAGAGGATCGTCGTGCCGGGCAGCGCGTAGATGTTCTTCTTTCCTTCGCCAAAGTCAATCGGCTCGGTGCAGTCCTCGGTGATAAAATGCGACTGCGCCTCGTCCCAATTGTACTTATCATAGCCGAGGGTGAAGCCGTTTTCCTTCTCCACGCCCAGCGCGGAAGCCAGCTGGAAAATATGCCCCTGATACGGATGTCCGCTCGGCTCGCCTACGCCGATTAAGCCGCCGCCGCGGGCGATAAACCCGCGCACCGCCGCGCTGATAACCGGATTCTCCCAGTACACGCCGCCGGTATGGGCGGTATCGCTGTCGCCAACATTCAGGATGACATCCACGTCATCCAGCACATGCGCATCGGCGAGGATATCCTCAAAGCTGATGAACCGCACATCAAACGGTGCGCCGGAAAGTGCTTCAATCACGCCCGCATAGCTGTAATTCTGCTTATAATACAGCGCATGATGCACCATATGGCAGCCCCACGCGCGCATCTTTCCCCAGCAATTCAGAACGGCGACGGTTTTCACGCAATACGGCGTCGTGCCGCGGATATTCTCATACAGCTCGCGGAATTCATCGCACACGCTCTGCACATAATCGAGGAACTCCGGAAACTGGCAAGCCAGCTTGAGATAGCCGCCGTAGCCAATGCGGTCAATCGGCTTGCGCAGAATGGCGCGGCGCGCCGTCACCCAGTTTTCCCGCGCTTCCTTCACGGGGTCTCCGCCTTCATGGAATGTATCCGGGAAGAAATACGGCAGCAGACGCCCTTCCGTATATTTTACGCCGGGGATATCGCTGATGAGCCTGAGCGTCGAGCCGTTGCCCACGCTGCCGACCACCGCGTCCAGCCCAATCGTCTTGAATTCCGGCATAAACGGCTCCGTGCCAATCCAGTGGTCGCCAAGGAACATCATCGCTTCTTTCCCGCACTCATGGGTGATTTCGACCATTTCCCGCGCCAGGGCAGCGACTTCCCGACGCTGGAACGCCTGGAAATCCCGGAATTCCTTACTGGGCACGCGATACTGGTTATTGAAATATCCCTGATCGATGATATACTCCGGACGGAAGCGATAGCCGACTTCCTTCTCGAATTTCTCCAGAATATACGGCGAAACGGATGCCGAATAGCCGTACCAATCGACGTACTTCTCCCGCCTGAGCGCATCGAACACCAGCGTAAACTGATGGAAGAACGTCGTGTAGCGAATCACGTCCACATAGGGATGCTCCTTGATGAAGCGGCGCAGACGCTCCATGGTAAACTGATGCGTCTTGGGCTGGCGAACATCGAACGTGATCTGATGCTCGACATCCTTCCAGTCGTTGACGACGGCGTTGTACATGTGAACCGGATCCCAGATGAGATAGCACAGGAAGGACACCGTGTACTCATGATATGCCGCAGGATGCTCAATCACGACGCACCCGTCCGCATAATGCCATTCGTCCGGGGACAGCGGCTCGCCGGTCGTGCGGTCGATGACCTCCCACCAGCGGCGGATATCGTCGCGGGTATTGACCTCCAGCAGCTCGGTCGAGAGGTTTTCCATCAGACGAATCGACAGCGCGCCCTCGCCTGCCGTCTTGAATCCGGTCATGATATAGCATTGCTGCACCTCGTCGGGATTCGCCTTCGCCCATGCGTTGTCCTTTCGGGTGGTGTAGTAGGTCGCATACACCTTTGCGCCGGTATCGCGAAGCTCCTGCGGGAAGTCGGTTCCGTCGCAGTCGCGGATCGCGTCCGCGCCCCATCGTTCGCACAATTCAAGCGTTTCGGGCACAACATCCACATCGGTAGGAATGGTTACGCGCCCGCGGTGCTTCTTTTCGTTCATCATCGCTTTTTCTTCCTTTCGCAGTTTGGTCATACCGTTTTTTTAAGGGTGTTTCTCCCGCTCCTTGGAAGCCGCCAAGGGATTGTTCTCCTCCGCTTCCGAATCTACTTTCTTCGTTCGGTTTCCCCGCGGCTTTCTCCTGCCGCAAAGCGAAAATGTGCATATCCTGACCGGAATTGCAAAGTCCCCTGCGCATACTTGCTTTTCTTTCTCCGATACGCTATAATGGTCAGACATGCGTTTGCATTGACCTGTCAGGAGGGAAACGTTATGAACAATCATGAAATTACGCGCATCACCAGCTTTTCCATCAACCATGATAAGCTGCTGCCCGGTCTGTATGTCAGCCGCGTAGACGGCGACGTGACCACATATGACATGCGCACCCGCCGCCCGAACACCGGCGACTTGATGGACAACAGCACCATGCACTCGCTGGAGCATATGTTCGCGACCTACATCCGCAACGGCAGTCTGAAGGATTCCGTCATCTATTTCGGGCCGATGGGCTGTCAGACCGGCTTTTATCTGCTGATTCGCAACGCAGACAATGACGAGGTTCTGCGCCAGATTCGCCTGACACTGTGCAAAATCATCGCCCACGAAGGCGAGGTGTTCGGCGCAAGCAGCCGGGAGTGCGGCAACTACCGCAGCCTGAGCCTGGACGCCGCCAAAACGGAAGCGCGCCGCTATCTCGCCGAGCTGGACGCACGCCCCGTGACTTTTATCTATGAGGAGTAAAACCATATGATCGGTATTATTGCAGCGATGAACGTGGAGATGGAATCCCTGCGTTCCTACATTCAAAACCCCGTGACCGAAACCATCAGCGGCATCACCTTCGTCAGCGGCACGCTGGAGGGCAGCGAGGTCGTGACCGCCGTATGCGGCATCGGCAAGGTCTTTGCCGCCATGTGTGCGCAGACGATGATTCTGCGCTACAAGCCTGACTGCATCGTCAATACGGGCGTTGCCGGCACGCTGACGGACAAGCTGGAGATCGGCTCGATCGCCGTGTCCTCCGCCGTCGTTCAGCATGACATGGACACCAGCGCGCTGGGCGATCCGGTCGGCATGATTTCCGGCATCAACAAGGTTCTGCTTCCGGCGGATCAGGATCTCTGCGATCAGCTGAGTGCCTGCGCGACCGTTCTGGGCATCCGCACGCAGACCGGCGTTATCGCCTCCGGCGACCAGTTTATCTCCTCCTCCGAGCGCAAGAGTGCCATCGTCAAGACCTTCGGTGCCATCGCCTGCGAAATGGAGGGTGCTTCCATCGGTCAGGTCTGCTACGTCAACCGCGTGCCCTTCTGCGTCCTGCGCGCCATTTCCGACAGTGCGGACGGTTCTTCCCACATGGACTATCCGACCTTCGTGGGCATGGCAGCCGAGCAGAGCGTCAAGCTGCTGCGCATGTTCCTGAAAAACTAATTTTCTTCGCTCTATCTCCCCTTCGCCGGTGCTTGGCGGAGGGGTTTTCTTTTTCCGCATTTTTCCCGCAGGTTTTCTCTCGACATTGTCCGCGCAAGGGTCTATAATGATAGGCAGAAAAGATTGCCGCTATTTTTCACGCGGTCAAGGACAGAAAGGAATCAAATCGTTCCATGAAAACCACAGCAGCAAAGCCCATCAGCACACTTGAACGCTATCTTCTGCTGACTGTCGGCAGCCTGATTATGGCGGTCGGCATCTACTTCTTTAAGTTTCCGAACAACTTTTCCACCGGCGGCGTCAGCGGTCTGTCGCTGATTCTGGGTCGCATGCTGCCTTCCGAAATCCTGACGCCCAGCACGTTTGTTTTGATTATCAACACCGCGCTGCTCATCGTCGGCTTTATCTTTTTGGGAAGAAACTTCGCGTTCAGCACGGTATACTGTTCCATGCTGCTGTCGCTTGCCGTCAATGTGATGGAGCGTTTTTATCCGATGACGCAGCCGCTGACCAATCAGCCGCTGCTTGAGCTGTGCTTTGCCGTCCTGCTTCCGGCGTTCGGTTCGGCGATTCTGTTTAATCTGAACGCATCCAGCGGCGGAACCGACATCGTCGCGATGATTGTCCGCAAATATACGAGCCTGAATATCGGCATGGCACTGATGGTCGCCGATGCGCTCATCACCGTCGCAGGTCTGTTCTGCTTCGGCATTCAGGCGGGTCTGTTCTGTATTCTGGGTCTGCTGATGAAATCCGTTCTGGTGGACTATGTGATGGACAGCTTCCGAACGAAGAAATGCTTCCAGATTATCACGACCAATCCCGATCCTATCGTTGAGTTCATCACCGTCAATCTGCATCGCGGCGCAACGCTTGAGGACGTATACGGCGCGTTCCATCACGAGCGCAAGACGATGATTATCACCGTTCTGACGCGCGCACAGGCTCTGGCTCTGCGCCGCTTCATCCACACCAATGACCCGCACGCTTTCATGGTCATCACCGCATCGACTGAAATCGTCGGAAAGGGATTCTTGGCGAGCTGACGCACACCCGAAAGGATGGTACGACTCCATGAATGAAAATGAAATTCTAAACGTCATTTTGAATGAAATCAAGGGAATCCGCACCAACATTGATGTAATCAAGACTGAGCAGCAATCCATGATGGCGGATATCTCCTCCATCAAAGCTGAGCAGCAGTCCATTCGAAGTGATATCATGGAGATTTACAGAACGCTTGACAGTGTCGATGAAAATCAGAAAGCCATCCGTCGAACGGCAGCGCGCGTGGATCGAAAAATCGACCATCTGGGCGACGACTTGGCAGATGTTCTGACCGGTTTGACCGATGCGGCGGACGCGGCACTGAAGCAGGCAAAGTAACGCTGATGTCCTGCCGGGCAGTTTACGTCATTTCCCATACATGCAAAGAACAGGCGGTTTCCTCTCCCAAAGAGAACGAACCCGCCTGTTTTGATATGCTTATTTGCTGAAACCGACAATGCCAAACGAACCGGGACCGCTGTGCGCCGCAATCACGCATCCGGTCTGTACCCACGTCAGATTCTGATACCCCTGCTCATGCAGAAGCTCCTCGACACCGCGCATGACTTCCTCGCCCAGTCCTGCGCCGTAAATCAGCCAGAGCGCATCCTTTTCAAGGTTCTGCGCGGCAGGGAATTCGCGGGTCAGCTGCATGACAACGCGCTTCATCATCCCGCGGTATTTCCTGGTCGAAATCAGCTTGCCATCCACAATCTCAATCAGCGGATGAATGCCGAGGATTTTCGCGCCCAGATATGCCGCGTTGCTCACGCGCCCGCCCGCGCGAAGATAATCCAAATCGCCGGGGATAAAGCCCATGCGCGCCCGCGCAATCAGCTCTTTCGCCGCGTCCGCCGCCTGCTCCAGCGTCGTTTCCGGATGCTCACGCAGAAGGCGGGCAATCGTCAGAACGACCGCCGCCTGACCAGCCGCAACGCATTTGGTGTCCAGCACAAGGAAATTCTCTCTGCCCTGCGCGGCAATCAGCGCGCTCTGCATGGAGCAGGTCGTGCTGGAGGAATATGCCAGATACAAAATCGGCACTCCGGGATATTCTCTGTCCAGCCGCTCAAACACAACCTCAAAGTCATGCGGCGTGCATCCGCTGGTGCGCGGCAGCTCACGATGCTTTTTATAAAACTCAAACATCTCCGGTACGGGGAACGAGCCGTCGTCGCGGGTCTCTCCGCCGAAGGAAACGTGCATCGGCACAATAACGATTCCATTTGCTTCCGCCAGTTCGGGCGTAATATCGCTGCCGGACTCCGCCAGCAGGATCAGATGATTCATATTCACAGCAATACCTCTCATTCAAGCGGCAGAACAGCCGCAAATCGTGGCTATCATATCACCTGCGCATTGCTGAATGATTGGCGAAATATTGCAGAAATGTAAATCCTTACGCTCTTTCGTCCTCGATATACGGCAGACGGACGGTAAATTCCGAGCCCTCGCCCGGCGCGCTGGTCACGCTGATCGTTCCCCCTGCGATTTCCAGAACGCGCCGCACGAGCGCAAGCCCCAGCCCGTTACCTTCCTTGCTGTGGGACGTGTCGCCCTGATAGAACTTATCAAAAATATGGCTCATCGTCTTTTCATCCATGCCGCATCCCGTATCGCCCACGGTCACGACCACATCGCCGCCATCCTTGAGCTGGCGAAGGATGATGCGCCCGCCCTGCTCCGTAAACTTGATCGCGTTGGAAATCAGGTTGTTGAAAACAATTTCCATCATGCTCTCGTCCGCAAGCACCATCACGCGCTCCTCCAGCTGGGCGTCAAACTCGATGTTCTTCTCTTCCCAGCGCGCTTCATGCGCAAGGGCGCAGTCGCAGAGCTGGCGCGTGAGGTCATACGGTTCGGAATGTGGAATAATCTGCTGGTTTTCCAGCTTGTTGAGCCGCAGAATATTGGAAACCATCGCGCTCAAGCCCTCGCTGGCAGAGGCAATCGTCGCGGCATAATCGCGCTGCTCCTGCTCGCTCAAGCCGCCCCGCGCAAGCGCAGACGCATAGCTGTTGATGATGGTCAGCGGCGTTTTAATCTCATGAGACACATTGGTGATGAAATCGTTCTTCATTGTCTCCGTGCTGCCCAGCTCCTGCACCATGCGGTTGAAGTCCTCAAACATGATATCCATGTAATCGAACTTGTTTTTCCGATGAAAGGGCGTCACGCGAACGGAAAAATCGCCGTCAGCGACCCGACGCATGGCGCGGCTGAGCGTGCGCATCGGCTTATCGACCTTGTTGCAGCTGTACAGATGCAGAATAATCGCGGCAAGCAGCGTCATGGCGACCCAGTATGAGCCGACGCCCATGCTCGCCACCACGCTGAATACTTCCATTTTCAGCAGCTTTTCCAGCATCAGCACATTGCCTATGCTCAGCACGCTGACCACCAGCAGGATAATGGCCAGACTGAAGTTGC